>JAHFOZ010000133.1:7682-11375 GCA_023261405.1 Planctomycetota bacterium | reverse complement strand
ATGGGGCGGCCGCGCGGGTTCCCCGTCATTCGTCATTCGTGATTCGAGATTCGCCGCTCAATGACCGACATCAAGAAGGCCGTCATGCACATCGAGGAAGACACGGAGGGCGATCTCGGCTCCCGGCGGGTGATCGTCAACTTCGGGCCTCAGCACCCCGCCACCCACGGCACTCTGCGCACCATCATCGAGCTCGACGGCGAGCGCATCATGCGCATGGAACCCGAGATCGGCTACCTGCACAGCGGTTTCGAGAAGATCTCCGAGTACCGCACGTACAACCAGACCGTCGTCGTGTCCGACCGCATGAACTACCTCTCGCCCCTCTGCAACAACGTGGGGCTCTCGCTCGCGGTCGAGGAGATGATGGGGATCAGGGTCACGCCGCGCTGCGCCGCCATCCGCGTGGCCCTCTGCGAATTGTCCCGCGTTGCCGACCACATCCTCTCCGTGGGCCTGCAGGCGATGGATCTCGGGGCGTTTACGATCATGCTGTGGAGCTTCATCGAACGCGAGAACCTCTACGACATCTTCGAAAATGTGACGGGCGCCCGGCTCACCACGTCGTACACGCGGGTCGGCGGCCTGCTCCGGGACGTCCCTCCCGACTTCGAGGAGATGTGCCGGAAGTTCATGGGCAAGTGCTCGAAGACGCTCGACGAGATCGAAGGCATGCTCAACGAGAATCGGATCTTC
Source organism: Planctomycetota bacterium (assembly GCA_023261405.1). GTDB lineage: Bacteria > Planctomycetota > MHYJ01 > MHYJ01 > JACPRB01 > JACQFK01. Next base: position 10,679 of record JAHFOZ010000133.1, on the reverse strand, counting down.
GTGGACCGCACCAAGGGCGTGGGCACGATTTCAAAGGAGAACGCGATCAGCTACGGGCTCACCGGGCCGCTCCTGCGCGCCTGCGGAGTGGCGTACGACGTGCGCAAGGCGCGCCCCTACCTCGGGTACGAGAACTACGCGTTCGAGCTCGTCACCGAGGAGGGCGGGGACGTCTGGAGCCGGTACCGGGTCCGCGTGCGCGAAATGCGCGAGGCCCTCAAGATCGTGGACCAGGTGCTCAAGACCATGCCCCAGGGGCCGGTGAACGTGGACGACCCGCGGATCGTGGTCCCGCTCAAGAGCGTGATGAACACGCCGCAGGGCGGCATGGAAGGCCTCATTTACCACTTCAAGACGTACATGTACGGCCACGGGATCTGCCCGCCCAAGGGCGAGATCTATTCATTCACCGAGGCGCCGAACGGCGAATTGGGCTACTACCTGGTGAGCGACGGCACGCAGCGGCCCTACCGCTGGCGCGTGCGGCCGCCCTCGCTGTACAACTACCAGGCCATGCCCGAAATGTGCCTGGGCGGCCTGCTGAGCGACCTGGTGGCCAACCTGTCGAGCCTGAACATCATCGCTGGGGAGCTGGACCGGTGAGCCGCGAATTCAACGAGGCGACGAAGGCGGAGCTGGAGCGCATCTGCGCCCGCTACCCGAAACGCGAGGCGGCGCTGCTGCCGGCGTTGCGGCTCCTGGAGCGCGAGTTCGGCTGCGTGGACGAGCCGGGCATGGTGCACGTGGCGAAGCTGCTGGGGGTCTCGGCCGCGAAGGTCTTCGGGGTCTTCACGTTCTACACGCACTACCGGCGGCCGGACGACCGGAAGTACGTGATCGAGCACTGCTCCACGGTTCCCTGCGCGCTCCGCGGAAGCGAGGCGATCCACGACCATCTGAAGGGGCTCCTCAAACCCGGCGACCCGATCACGCTGAAGAAGGCCGAGTGCATCGCGAGCTGCGATACGGCGCCCTGCCTGCAGGTCAACGGGGAGTACGTGGATTTCGTCACCCCGGAGACCTGCGACCGGATGGTGGCCGACATGCGCGCCGGGGCCTGGAAGGCCCCCGTGCCCGAATACAAGGTCCCCGCGACCAAGTATCCGCCCATCCTCCTCAAGCACGTCCTGGAGAAGGACAGCTTCACGCTGGAGCATTACCTGGCGCGCGGCGGCTACCAGGTGTGGGAGAGCCTGGTCAAGAGCGGTCGGAATCCCGACGACGTCACCGAGGAGGTCTTCAAGGCCGGCCTGCGCGGCCGCGGCGGCGCGGGATTTCCCACGGGGCAGAAGTGGAAGTTTCTCGCGAAGAACGACAAACCGCGCTACCTCGTGGTGAACGCGGACGAGTCGGAGCCGGGCACCTTCAAGGACAAGATGCTCCTCGACCGCGACCCGCACGCGGTGCTCGAGGGGTCGCTCATCTCCGCCTACGCGATCCGCTCGAAGGTGATCTACCTCTACATCCGCGGCGAGTTCGTCCCCGGCGCCCGGGCCCTCCAGAAGGCGATCGACGACGCCCAGGCGAAGGGCCTCTTCGGCGACATCCAGGTCACGATGCACCGCGGAGCCGGCGCGTACATCTGCGGCGAGGAGACGGGCCTGCTCTCGTCGCTCGAGGGGAATCGCGGCTATCCCAAGATCAAGCCGCCGTTCCCGGCCGTGGAGGGGCTCTTCCGCTGCCCGACGATCGTGAACAACGTGGAGACCCTCGCCACGGTCACCCACATCCTCAAGAACGGCGTGGAGTGGTTCCGGAAGATGGGCACGGAGAAGAGCCCCGGCATGAAGATCTTCTCCGTGTGCGGGCACGTGGAGCGTCCGGGCAACTACGAGATCCCGCTCAGCGTGCCGCTCAAGGAGCTGATCTACGACCTGGCGGGCGGCATCCGCGGCGGGAAGAAGCTGAAGGCCGTCATCCCGGGCGGGCTCTCGGCCCCGGTGCTCACGGCGGCGGAAGTGCACGCCGAGCCGCTGCTGCGGATGGACTTCGACGCGCTGGCGGCGGCGAAGACGATGCTGGGATCCGGCGGCGTCATCGTGATCGACGAGGACACCTGCATGGTGGACGCGCTCTGGAACACGCTGCGCTTCTACCACCACGAGTCCTGCGGGCAGTGCACGCCGTGCCGCGAGGGCACGGGATGGATCGAGAAGATGTCCGCGCGGATGGAACGGGGCAAGGGTCGCATGGACGAGATCCCCAAGCTGGACGAGGTGGCCTGGGGCATGTGCGGGCGGACGATCTGCGTCCTGGCGGACGCCGCGGCGCTGCCCACCCGGAGCTTCGTGCAGAAGTTCAAGCATGAGTTCGAGGCGCACGTGAACGCGAAAAAGTGCCCTTACAAGCACGGCACGGTGCGGGAGCTCGCCCATGCCTAAGATCAAGCTGAACGGCGCGGAGATCGAGGTCGACGGGAAGGACAAGCTCTTCAAGGTCTGCCTGGACCAGGGGGCCTTCGTGCCGCACTACTGCTGGCACCCGGGGCTCACCCCGGCGGGCAACTGCCGCATGTGCCTCGTGAAGGTCTCGAACTCCCGCAAGCTCGAGGTCTCCTGCATGTATCCCGTGACCGACAAGCTCGAGGTCACGACCGAAGGGCCCGAGGTGGACGCGGGCCGCAAGGCGGTCCTGGAGTACATGCTCATCAACCACCCGCTCGACTGCCCGATCTGCGACAAGGCGGGCGAGTGCGACCTGCAGGACTACACCTACAAGTACCGGCAGGGCGTGTCCCGCTTCGAGGAAGACAAGCAGATCAGGCACACCAAGGACCTGGGCCCCAACATCCGCATCTGGGGAAACCGCTGCATCGTCTGCACCCGCTGCGTGCGCTTCACCGAGGAGGTGACGGGCACGGGCGAGCTCTGCGTGATCAACCGCGGCGACCGCTCGGTGGTGGACGTCTTCCCGGGGATCCCGATCGACAATCCGCTCTCGCTGAACGTGGTGGACCTCTGCCCGGTCGGCGCGCTGATCGACAAGAACTTCATGTAC
>JAHFOZ010000133.1:0-7672 GCA_023261405.1 Planctomycetota bacterium | reverse complement strand
GCCTCCTGCAGCCGTGGGTGCAACATCGACGCCACGGTGCTCGACAACGAGATCAAGCGGCTGCAGCCGCGGCCGAACGCGGACGTCAACCAGCATTGGATGTGCGACGAGGGCCGGCTCAACCACAGGTACGTGGGGAGCCCGCGGAGGCTCCTCGAGGGCACCGGCACGGGTTGCGAAATCGCGGAGAGCGGGCGGGGGCTCAAGTTCGGGGGTGTGATCTCCACGTACCAGACGATCGAGGAGATGCATCTCTTCAGGAAGCTCATGGAGGCGCTCAAGGCGGTGCGCGTGGGCTTCCTCACGGGGACGCAGGGGGAGCGCCAGGTGTTCCCGGGCGGATTCGTGATCGAGGCGGACAAGACGCCGAACCGGGCGTATGCCGAGAAGGTCTTCGGGGCGGAGGCCGTGAGGTCGGGCGTGAAGTGGGTCGTCGAGGGCATCGAGAGCGGGGACGTCGACGCGCTCCTGGTGATGAACGGCATCCCCGATCTCGCGATCCCCGCGGAACTCCTTGCCGCCGCGAAGACCGCGAAATTCCTGGCCGTCTCGGACCTCCTGCAGGGGCCGCTCGCGCAGGCCGCGCACGTGGTGATCCCCGGTATGGCCTGGGCGGAGAAGGACGGGACGTTCATGAACGTGGACGGGCGGGTGCAGAGAGTCCGCAAAGCAGTGGAGCCGCCCGTGGCGGCGCGGCCGGAAGTGCAGTGGCTCCAGGAGGCGCTCGTGGCCCTGGGGGAGCGGAAACAGGCGGTCTCGGCGGAAGGGGTCTTCCGGGAGGCGATGCCGGGGCTGGATTACGGCAAGGTGGGATCGCTGGGCGTGAAGGCGAACGGGACGCATGCATAACCTGCTGGAGACCGTCTTCTCGCACCCCGCCGTCCGCGGCGGGGCGAAGATTGCCTTCTGCATCGGCTTCTTCGTGCTGGCCCTCGTGCCGCTGCTCGTGATCCTCGAGCGGCGGATCAGCGCGTTCATGCAGAACCGCGTGGGACCCGACCGCGTGAACCTGCCCTTCATCAATCGCCTGGGCGGGATCCTGCCCGGCGGCCTCGCTCAGCCGCTCGCGGACGCCATCAAGCTCCTCTTCAAGGAGGACATCATCCCGTCGGGGGCCGACAAGTTCCTGTATCTCGCGGGGCCGGTCCTCGTGCTGGTGCCGCCGGCGCTCGGGATGATCGTGATCCCTTTCGGGAGCAATATCGGCGGGGAGCCGCTGCAGGTGGCCCACCTCGGCGTGGGCATCCTCTTCACCATGTCGGTGCTCTCGGTCGCCGTCTACGGCCTCGCGTTCGGCGGCTGGGCCTCGAACAACAAGTGGTCGCTCATCGGCGGGATGCGGGCCTCGGCGCAGCTGGTCTCGTACGAGCTGTCCCTGGGGCTCTCGATCCTCGCGGTCCTCATGCTGAGCGGCGCGATGGACCCCAAGGGCGGGACAGTGGACCCGCGCGAACTCGTGCAGCGGCAGGCCGACCACGGCTGGAACATCTTCGGGGGAGGGAACCCCTGGCTGCTCCCGGCAGGGCTGGGCGGCTTCCTGCTCTTTTTCATCTCTGCGCTGGCCGAGAACAACCGGCTGCCCTTCGACCTGCCCGAGTGCGAGGCGGAGCTCGTGGGCGGTTATCACACGGAATACTCCAGCATGAAGTTCTCGCTCTTCATGATGGGGGAGTTCGTGGGCATGATCCTGATGTGTTCCCTGATGGTCACGCTCTTCCTGGGCGGCTGGTCGCTGCCGCCGCTCTTCGGGGCGCTGAACGGGGCGAACGAGTGGCTGGCCGGAGGGTCCATCCTGCAGGGGCTCGTGTCGGTGGGGATCTTCGTCTCGAAGGTGATGGTCCTCCTGCTCCTCTACATCGCGATCCGGTGGACGCTGCCGCGCTTCAAGTACACGCAGCTCATGGACCTCGGCTGGAAGCGGCTGCTGCCGCTGGCCCTGGCGAACATCGCGTACGTGGCGGTCGTGGGAGTGGCGGCGTCGGGAGGTCAACCGTGACGGCGGGAATGTGGCTCAAGCACTGGTGGCTCAAGCTGATGATCCGCTCGTACATCCCCGCGGCGATCAAGGGACTTTCGCTGACCGTGCGGAGGATGTTCCAGCCCAGGGACACGCTCTCGTACCCCGAGGAGGTGCACGTCCCGCGCAAGGGATACCGCGGGGAGCACCGCCTGAAGAAGGACGACCAGGGGCGGATGAAATGCGTCGCCTGCCTCATGTGCCAGACGGCCTGCCCCGCGGAGTGCATCCAGATCGTGGGCGCGCCCTCGCCCTGGCCGGACCGGGACAAGATCCCGGTGGTCTTCAACATCGACATGCTCAAGTGCATCTACTGCGGGATGTGCGAGGAGGCGTGCCCCTGCGACGCGATCGAGCTGACGCCCACGTTCAACAAGGTGGCGCTGACGCGCGAAGAGAAGATCTACGACATCAACAAGCTTCTGGGCCGGTAGGGAATGGGGATCGATCCCGTCTTTGCGCTGGCGGCCGCGGTGAGCGTGGTCAGCGGCCTCATGACCGTCACGCGTAGAAACCCCGTCTACAGCGCGGTGTGGATGCTGGCCTGTTTCATCGCGCTGGCGGTGGTGTACCTGCGCCTTGACGCGCCCTTCCTGGCGGCGATGCACGTCCTGGTCTACACCGGGGCGATCCTGGTTCTCTTCCTCTTCGTGATCATGCTCCTCAACCTGAAGCCCGAGGAGTTCCCGCCGGAGCCGTCGCTCCCCGCCAAAGGGGTCTGCGCGCTACTCTGTCTCGGGCTCTTCGGACTCCTGGCCGTCCCGATGTGGTTCGCCGCGGTAGAGCTGCAAGGCGGCACGATCGATGCGAAAGGGCCCGCGTTCGGCGGCGTGGAATACGTGGGGGAGGCCCTCTTCGGGCCTTACGCGCTGCCTTTCGAGCTCATGTCGGTCCTCATCATGGTGGCCATCTTCGGCGGGGTGGTCCTCGCCCGGAGGAAGGCGGCGTGATCTCCAACTACCTGGTCCTGAGCGCGGCGCTCTTCGCCGTGGGCGCCTTTGGCGTGCTCGCGCGGAGGAACCTCCTCATCATGCTGATGTCGGTGGAGCTCATGCTCAACGGCGTCAACGTGGCGCTTCTCGCGTTCGCGCGCCACTGGGGCTCCGCGGGCGGGCAGCATGGGCAGGTCTTCGTGATCATGGTGATGGGCGTGGCCGCCGCCGAAGTGGCCGTGGGGCTGGCCATCCTGATCGCCGTCTTCCGGAACAAGAAGACCGTGGACACCGGCGACCTGGGGAGCATGAAGGGATGAGCGGGCTCCTCTGGTTGATCCCCTGCCTTCCCCTCGCGGGGTTCCTGGTGAACCTCTTCGCCCGCCTGCCGAAGCCGCTTGCGGCGATCGTGGGCTGCGCGGGGCCGATCGCGTCGTTCGCGCTCTCGGTGGCCGCGTTCGCGCAGCTGCCGGTGGAGCAGCAAGTCTTCGACTGGATCAAGGTGGGGGCGGGGCCGGGGGCCCTGTCGGTTCCGTTCGGGCTGCGCGTGGACGGCCTTACGGGCGTCATGATCCTCGTGGTCACGGGCGTGGGCTCGCTCATCCACGTTTACTCCGTCGCCTACATGCAGGACGACGACGGGTTCGCGCGCTTCTTCGCCTACCTCAACCTCTTCATGTTCTCGATGCTCGTCCTCGTCATGGGCGACTCACTCGTGCTGATGTTCCTGGGCTGGGAGGGCGTGGGGCTCTGCTCGTACCTGCTCATCGGGTTCTGGTACAAGGAGCTCAAGAACGCCGACGCGGGGAAGAAGGCCTTCATCGTCAACCGCGTGGGCGACCTCGGCTTCGTGCTGGGGATCTTCTGCGTCTGGCAGCTCTTCGGGACGCTGGACTTCGCGAAGATGGGCGGCATGCCCGTGAATCAGGAGAGCCTGGCCTTCTGGGGGGCGGTCTTCCTGTTCGTGGGGGCCTGCGGCAAGAGCGCCCAGATCCCGCTCTTCGTCTGGCTGCCGGACGCCATGGCGGGCCCCACGCCGGTTTCAGCCCTCATCCACGCCGCCACGATGGTGACGGCGGGCATCTACATGGTCGGGAGGATGCACTTCCTCTTCGCGGCATCGGGGATGCTCCATGTCCTGGGCGGGGTCGCGGCCGCCACGGCGCTGCTCGCGGGGGTGATCGCGGTCGCGCAGAACGACATCAAGAAGGTGCTCGCCTACTCCACCGTGAGCCAGCTGGGCTTCATGTTCGCCGGGATGGCCTCGGCGCAGTTCACCACCGGGATCTTCCACGTGGTGACCCATGCCTTCTTCAAGGCGCTCCTCTTCCTGGGGGCGGGCGCGGTGATCCACGCCCTCCACGGCGAGCAGGACATCCGGAAGATGGGCGGCCTGGCGAGGAAGCTGCCGGGGCTCGCGGTGGTCTTCATCGCGGGCGGCCTGGCGCTGGCGGGGATGCCGCTCACCGCGGGGTACGTCTCCAAGGACGCGATCCTCGCGGCCACGTACGCGGCCCATACGGGGCCCAGCCTCGTCTGGGTGACGCTGGCGGCCACGGCGTTCATCACGGCGTTCTACACGACGCGGCTCATCCTCGTGGTTTTCATGCCGCGGCCCGGGGAGCATCACGGCGACCCTCACCACGAGATCCACAAGCCGGGGATCCTCATGATGGCCCCGCTCGCGATCCTGGCGGTGCTCTCGCTGGCCGGCGGCCTCCTGCTGGAGAAACCGCTGGCCCATCTGCTGGGTAACGTGTGGGGGACCGAGGCGCGCGTGCACGAACTGGCGATGCGGCTTCAGGGCGGATCGGAATTCGACCGTGCTAAGGCCTTCATCGCCCTCGAGAAGATGGGACCGGGCGTGGAGGAATACCTCGAGACGAGGCATCTCGAGGGGCTGTTGAAGCAGGCGCACCACGTGCACTCGTTGAACCAAGGCCTTTCGATCGTCCTCTTCTTCGGAGGCTTTCTCTCGGCCTTCTACCTGTATGGCCGCGGGCGCGAGACCTTGAAGGGCTTCGTCGAGGGCCCGGGGCGGCGGCTGCACTCGCTCGTCGAGAACAAGTTCTACGTGGACGAGATCTACGAGTACCTCGTTGTCGCCCCGGTGCGCATGGGCGCGACGGTGGTCTGGTTCCTCGTGGACCGCCTCCTGATCGACACGCTGCTCGTCGGCGGAGCGGGCAAGATTGTCTACGGCGCGGGCTGGGTCTTCCGCAGGCCGCACACCGGCTCCGTCAACGTGGCGATCGGCTCGTTCATGGTGGGCGCGCTGGCCATGCTGGCCTGGATGGTCTTCAGGTTCACCCGATGAAGGGACTCCCGCTGCTCACCCTGATCACCTTTCTGCCGGCGGCGGCGGGGTTGCTGCTGGCCGTCTGGAAGACTTCCCGCGCGATTCAGGTTGCGCTCGTGGCCTCGCTGGCGGTCGTGGTTCTGGCGGGCGCCGCGTGGGTGGAGTTCGACCCGGCTTCCTCCGAAATGCAGTTCAAGGAGGACCACGAGTGGGTGCGGCTCGGAGTGGGATCGATCCACTACGCGGTGGGGGTGGACGGGATCAGCCTCGCGATGGTGGCGCTGACGGCGTTCCTGATGCCGCTGGCGATCGCCTGCTCGAGGCAGATGTCCCGAGGCTTCATGATCGCGCTGCTTTTCCTGGAGAGCGGCATGCTCGGGGCCTTCATCGCGCTCGACCTCTTCCTGTTCTACGTCTTCTGGGAGGCGATGCTCCTCCCGATGTACCTGATCGTGGGCATCTGGGGCGGCCCGCAGCGGATCTACGCCGCGGTGAAGTTCATCCTCTACACGATCGCGGGCAGCGTGCTGATGTTCGCGGCGATCCTCTACTGCTATGCGCAGGCGGGGACCTTCGACGTGGAGCTCCTGCCCGGGGCACTGGAGCGGGCGAGGCCGGCGCTGGGCGTGCAGCAGGTGCTGTTCCTGGCGTTCGGGCTCTCCTTCGCGATCAAGGTGCCGCTTTTCCCCTTCCATACCTGGCTGCCGGACGCGCACGTGCAGGCACCCACGGCGGGCAGCGTGATCCTGGCGGGGGTGCTCCTCAAGCTCGGGGCGTATGGCTTCCTGCGCGTCGCGATCCCGTTCTTCCCGCAGGCGGCGCGGCACTACACGCCGCTCCTCGTGGCGCTCTCGGTGATTGGGGTGGTCTACGGCGCCCTGATGGCGATGGCGCAGAGCGACATCAAGAAGCTCGTGGCGTACTCCAGCGTGTCGCACCTCGGCTTCGTGATGCTGGGGATTTTCTCGGGCTCGGTGGCGGGGGCGCAGGGCGGGGTGCTCCAGATGGTGAACCACGGGCTCTCGACGGGCGCGCTCTTCCTCCTGGTGGGGATCATCTACGAGCGGACGCACCGGCGCGGCGTGGACGACTTCGGCGGGATGGCGAAGGTCACGCCCGTGTACGCGGCGCTTTTCATGGTGGTGACGCTGTCGTCGATCGGCCTGCCCGGCCTGAACGGGTTCGTGGGCGAGTTCCTGGTGCTCTTCGGCTCCTTCCGCGGACATCCGTGGGCCACGGGGATCGCCGGCCTGGGGGTGATCCTGGGCGCGGTCTACATGCTGAGGCTCTACCGCGACGTCTTTTTCGGCCCCGTGACGATGGCGGAGCGGGAGAAGACGGCGGACGTGACGAAAGGCGAGCTTGCGTATCTCGTGCCGGTGCTCGCGCTGATCGTGCTCCTGGGCGTGTTCCCGAACTCGGTCCTGTCGAAGACGGAGAGGGCGGTGCAGGGGGTGGTGCGGAAGCTCAACCCCGAGGCGCCGGTGGCCAGGCCATGAACACTGCAGCCTGGAGCGACCTCCCGACGATTTTCCCGGCGCTGGCGCTCCTCGTGGGGGCGCTGGGGGTGGTGGGGGTGGACGTCCTGCTCCGCCGCGACGACCGCGCGGGGATCGCGGAGTTGCTCAGCGCGTGCACGCTCGTGGCCTCGCTCGTCCTCATCGTCCTGGGGGTCTACCGTCCGGAGGACGTGCGGGTGGGCTTCGCGGGGGCGGTGACGCAGGACCGCCTGTCGCTGTTTCTCTCCATGGCGATCGTGCTGGCGGCGGGGCTCACGCAGGTGCTCTCGGGCGGGCTGATCCGGCAGAAGGGGGTGCCGCCCGCGGAATACAGCGCGCTCCTGCTCATCTCGGCAGCCGGGATGATGCTGCTCGTCCAGGCCATGGACCTCGTGACGTTTTTCATCGCGCTGGAGATCCTGTCGCTCTGCCTCTACGTGCTCGCCGGGGTGCTGCGGCGCGACGCGCGCTCGAACGAGGCCTCGCTCAAGTATTTCCTGATGGGTGCCTTTGCCACCGGCTTCCTGCTCTACGGCATGGCGCTCCTCTACGGGGCGACGGGGACCGTGAAGATCCCGGAGATCGGGCGGGCGCTGGAGCAGCAGCCCGGGGGACAGTTGACGCTGGCGACGATCGGCTTCTGCATGCTGGCGGCGGGGGTCTGCTTCAAGGTGGGGGCGGTGCCTTTCCACATGTGGGTGCCGGACGTCTACGAGGGGTCGCCCACGCCGGTGACGGCGTTCATGTCGGTGGCCGTGAAGGCGGCGGGCTTCGGCGCCTTTCTCCGCATCCTGATCATGGCGGGCGCGCCGCAGGCGAAGGTCTGGGGCGAGCTGCTCTACGGAGTGGCGGTGGCGACGATGGTGGTGGGGAATCTGCTGGCGGTCTGGCAGCGGAACGTGAAGCGGATGCTGGCCTGCTCGTC
>JAHFOZ010000132.1:1827-11379 GCA_023261405.1 Planctomycetota bacterium | reverse complement strand
AGCTGCCACCGCACGCAAAGATGGTCGTCTATCTTCCCTTCCTTGTGCAGCGCCTCGATGTAGTATTTCCGGCCCGCGACGAGTTGCACACGGACCGACTTCTGGGTGGCCTGGTAGGTCCAGCCCTCCTGTTTCGAAGCCCCGGTCTGCCAGGCGATCTTCTGCGCGGCGGCCGGCGAGTCGTCCGCGCTCAGCCAGAGTTCGCTGCAGTCGTCGCTCGTGATCCAGAACGTGTAGTCCCCGCTCGCGGGCGGATGGACGTATCCGCGGACCCGGCTCCCGTAGTCATCCGCGAAATTTGAAGGAATCTGGAATGAGGAAAGGAACTGGCGGCCGTCGGGGGCCGCCCTGAACTTCGCGCTGTTCCTGAGATCCTCCACCTTTTCCCCCGGGATACCCATCCAGAACTCCCACAGGATGCTCCCCCTTGGGTTCGCGAGGGGCAGGGCGTCCGCGTGCGCCCGGGCCCAGTCCCGGACCGTCGCATCGGGGGGAGGCTGCGTCCGCTGGGCGCTCACCACCACGTGCGAGATCGAGAACCCCCTCGCCCCCGCGATGATCCGGACCGTCTTGGGTCCCGCGGCGGCGAACCGGTCGGGCAGCGGGACCTTGACCCAGGCCCACTCCTTCGGCTCCCGCTCCCCGCCGTGGTCATCGTGCTTCTTCCTGAGCCTCTGGCCCAGGCCGGGCGCGGTGGTCTTGGCGGCCCGGCCGGCCCCCGGCTCGAGGGACATCCTCTGCTTCGACTCCTTGTCCATCTCGCTCAGTTCGCTCGCCTGCACGAAGGGCTCCAGCGTCTCAAGGCAGCAGCCTCCCACGAAGGCCCAGGCCCTGTAGGCCAGCTCCGCCTGCGCGTAGAACTCGAGCTCCACGCAGTGGTCCCGTGCGGTGGGTCCCTGTGGGTCCTTCTCCGCGTAGTACACGGCCTCGACCTTCCGGCCCTTGAACCGGTCCGTCCGGGCCAGCCCGCCGCTCCCCCGGAGCGAGTCCGCGAAGAACGCGAACTCGCGGCCCGCCTCCAGGCGTCGGGCGATGGGGTCCCGGTTGGCCTTCACGAACTCCGTCTCCGCGAATTCGGCCTGGAGCCGCAGGTACGCCGCGACCGATGCCGCCTCCGAGGGCGGGAGGCGCCAGCCCAGCTCGGCACCGTGCAGGATGGAGCGCGCCTCGAGCTCCCGCGCCCCCACGGGGGGCAGGAGGTCCCGGATCCGGGGCGCGAGATCCCAGTATTTCCGGGGGATCGCCTCCGCGGGCCCCCCGAGCGCCGCCTTCGCGCCCGCCTCGTCGCCGTCGAGCAGGCACAGGAGGGCGGGGGCCCGCGGGTCGATCTCCGCCGGCTTCGGGTGGCGCCGCTTGAGCTGGTCCATGAGGGATGAGGCGGCGACGTCGGCGAACTCCACCACCCGGACCTCGCCCGTGTCGGCCCGCAGGATCAGCCGTCGCTCCTGCGCCTGGCTGAGGCGGCCCTCCACAAGCGCGGGCTTCCCCGCCTCGTCGGTCGTCGCGAGCGAGAGCTTCTCGCCCAGGGGCACCTTCGCGAAGAGCGCGTGGGCCTGAGGTCCGAGCGGCGCGGCGGAGCGGAGGAGTTCGAGATCCGACAGCGCCTCGGCCCTCGCGGCCTTGTCTTCCGCGGGGGGAAGGCCGTCCTCGAGCGCTTTCAGCGCCGCGGCGACGTCCCGGCGGGCGGCCAGGAGCATGGCCTGCGACCAGCGCGCCTGCCAGGCCGCGTTCGACGGGGCCGCCGCGGGCGCGACCGCCGGGGCCGTCGGGGCGGCCAGCTCGCGCTCCAGCTCGGAGGGGAACTCCCCGCCCCACCGGGCGACCTGGGCCTCGAGCTTCCGGAGCGCGTCCGTGTCCCCCTTGCGCCGGGCTTCGAGCGCCCTGCTCCTCACGGAAGGGAACAACCCGCGCGCACGGGACTGGACGCCCGCGACCTTCTCCGCCACCACTTTTTTCCACTCGGGGACGCCGAAATTCCCCCCGGCCTCCTTCAGGACCCCGAGGGCCCGGGCGAACTCCTCGGCCTCCACCAGGGGCCGTAGCTCCTCGTCCAGCCTCTGGACCTCCATCGGCAGGTCCCGCTTGATGGCCAGCACGACGTCGAGGTATTCGCCGTTGACGGCCCCTTCGAGGTCCGTCCCCTCGGCCGCCTTCACCGCTGCGTCGAAGTGAGCGAGCTGTCCGCCCCAGTCATCCGGGTTCGATTCGAGGAACTTCCGGGCCTTCTGCAGCGCCTCGCGCACGCGGGCCTTCTGGAGATCGGCGGGCGAGACAAGCGCGGGCCCGTTCCCGGCGACCCCGGGAGCGGAAGGCCCGGAGGCGCCGGAGGTCCTCGGCGGCGGGGTGCGCTTCTGCATCAGCATGAGCAGGAGGAGGACCACCGCCAGCCCCAGGACGCCCGCCGAGATCCAGAGCGCCCGCGAGGTCGAGCGCTCCACCGCCGCCGGCTCCTCGGGCCTGGGCATTTCCGGCAAGCCGCGCTGCGACGGCGGGTTCACCCGGGGCAGGGGAGCGTTGATCACCTTGATGGGCTTCGAGGCCCCCGCGAGGATCCCGGTGATCCGTTCGGCCACCACCGCCGGAGTGGCCGGCCGGTCCTCCTTCGCCTTCTGGATCATGTCCATGATGAGGTCGTTGACCGCGCGGGAGAGCTGCGGGTTCTTCCGGATCGCCGGCAGGGGCGCCTCGGTCGCCTGCTTGATGAGCAGATCGCCCACCGAGACCCCTTCGAAGACGTGCATCCCGGTGACGAGCTCGTAGAGGGTGCATCCGAGCGAGTAGATGTCCGTGCGGGTGTCCATGCCCTTCTCCCCGCGCGCCTGCTCCGGCGAGGCGTACTGCGGGGTGCACTGGATGGAGCCCGTCACCGTGTGGCTGGAGAGGGCCTTGACGTCGCGGCAGAGGCCCAGGTCGCAGAGCTTGGCCACGCCCGCCTTCGTCACCATGATGTTCTGGGGCTTCACGTCGCGGTGGACCACCTGGTTCTGGCGGGCGTACTCCAGCGCGTCGGCCACCTGCTTGACGAGGGGCAGCGCCTCGCGCTCCCGCATCACGCCGCGCCCCTCCAGGATCTGCGCGAGCGTGCGGCCCTCCACGTACTCCATGACGATGTAGTGGCGGTCGCCCGACTGCCCGCAGTCCAGGGCGCTCACGATGTTCTCGTGGCGGAGCTTCCCCGCCGTGCGCGCCTCGGCAAGGAAACGACGGAGGTAGTCGGGATCCTCCGCCAGGATGCGACGGAGCACCTTGATCGCCACCCAGCGGTCCAGCCCCACCTGCCGCGCCTTGTACACCGCGCCCATCCCGCCGTGCCCGAGCTGCCCCATGAGCTCGTAGCCCGGGATCATCAGCTTCAGGTTCGAGTCGTCGCGGACCCGCTTCTGCTTCTGGAGGACCTGGACCATGACGTCGAAGCCCACGATGCCCTCGTGCAGGAGGACCTCGGCGAGACGGGGCGGGACCAGGCCGTTGGCGGCGGCCGTGCGCTGGATATCGAGCGCCTCGCTGATCTGGTGCTTGGTGGCGTGCCCCTCGGTTCGGAGGACGTGGCGGAGGAGCGCGTCCTCCCTCCGGGCGGCGTTGAAGTCACTGCCGGCCACGAAAAAGTCGGCGATCTCGCGCCGCAGCTTCTCCATCTGCGATTTCGTGACGAAGCCGCGGGCGACGAGGATGTCCGAGAGGGCGATCATCGTCGGCGCGCCCCCCTCGTGCGCCTCCGCCCCGCCGATCGCGCACTGCTTCAGGCAGTCGAAGAGCTGGTGCTGGGCCACCCAGCCCCGCTCCAGGCAGACCTTGCCGATGATGGTCTCGAACGTGTCCGACATGACGCGGTCCTAGTGGTGAGTCCCCATTGATTCGCCGGGGTGGCCCGCAGGGGAACAGCCCGGCGAATCAATGCAGTCGAACCACTGGCCTCCCTCAGCGGTGAGCCCAAAGCGATCCCCTGGGTTGGCCCGTGGACGGACAACGCGGGGGATCGGCGCAGGCGAAGCCCCAGCCCCTCCGGACCCATGGAGTATACAGCAACGTTTCAGAAAAAGAAGACCGCGAGCAGAAACTTACTTGAGGCCGCGCCAGGTGGAGTAGTGGTGCACCGACTCCCCGATCGCGGCGCCGAACTTTTCCCGCGCGGCCTGGAAGACCGCCTCGAGGTTCGCCTGCGAGCCCACGTGGAGCGGCGTCCCCTCTTCCACCGCGGCGGGGTCGGTCTCCTGGATCAGCTCCACGCGGCCCGGCCTGTACCGGCACTCGTGCGCCACCGCCTCGAGAACCTTCGCCGCGTCCTTCCCCCGGTAGGCCATCACGCTGACGTACGTCACGGCGTCCTGCACGTGCTCCACGAGGAGCTTCTTCGCCCCCTGAACTTCGATCTCGAGCCCCGGTCGGTCCCAGTTGTCCGGGATCGCGACGCTCAGCACCGCATCCTTCCCCGCCGCCTCCCGAGCCAGGTGCAGGAGCTCCACGTAGCCCGCCGCCAGCTTCGCCCGGTGGGTCTTCCATGCCTCCGTGCCGTGCGGCTCGATGTCCAGGTGGAAGCCGTCGAAGATCCCCAGCTTCCGCACGTCGCGCACCCAGTCCAGGATGACCTTGTGATCGAGCCGGGCGGGGAACGGATCGAGCCAGTCGGCCATGTCGCCGGGGTGCATCGCGTGGACCTGGACCTTCGCCGCATGCGCCGCCTTCACGAACTCCCGCAGCGGCACCGTGTCCTTCCCGGACACCATGAAGTAGAGCCGCCCCACCTTCCGCTCCGCGCAGAAGGCGAGCAGCCCGGCCGCCTCGCCCTTCCCCTTCTCGATCGCCCCCGCCTCCTTCCAGACGTAGAGCGAGCGGCCTTCGAACTTGAAGCTGTCTTGCGGGAGCAGGACCAACACCAGGAGGGCGGCTCTCATGCCCCCACGATAGCGCGAGGGCGCCGAGATGCAACTACTTCGGCGGCAGCGCCGCGTCGCCGGCGAGCTCGACCGCGTCGATCTCGTTCCACCCGCGCACAACGGCGCTGTCGAGCGTGAGCCGGATCCGGCGGGTCACGAACGTCGCGGAAGGGACATGGGCTTCGAGCCAGCGGATCGGCTCCTTCGCCGGCTCGCGCCCCTCCCAGAGCGGCCGCCACTTCCCGGCGGGGTCCATCGCCTCGATCTTCACCACGGCGCCCGGGTTGAAGGTCTCGTGGACGCGCACCAGGGTCGGCCGGACCCAGTGGCGGTACGTAAGCTCCAGCCACTCCTCCTCCTTGTCCTCCTCGAGCGTGGCCCACGCCGTCTGCGCGTCGCCCGCCTGGGCGGTGTCGGGCCTCCCGGTGGCCTGCATCGCCGACCAGCTCTCGGCCGTGTACTCCGAGGACGCGCGGGCGGCTATCGCCCACTGACGGAGGCGGCCGTCGCCGTCCACTTCCATCTCTCGCAGCATGGGGATGAGGTCCGAGATCCGCGCCCGGGCCTCGGCGCCCTTCCCGGACTCCAGCGCCTTCTCGAGCACCGGCACCGCGGCAGGGCCCAGCGCCACGAGCCGCGCGGAGGCCCGGTCGCGCACCCCCGGATCGTCGCTCGCGAGCTCCGGGACGTGCAGCGCGGTGACCCTCTCGATGAGGACCCGCTCGCGCGCCACGAGGTCCACCCGCTCCGCCTCCAGCCTTCGCGCCTCCTTGTGCCGGAGCACCGCGGCCTCGTACTCGCCCTGGTCGAGCGCCTGATGGGCCTCCTTGACGAGCCGCGCGCCGCCGTCGCGCCTCTCGCGGATCGCCTGCCGGACCCCGCGGAGCTGCTCGAACGCGTCGTCCTGCAGCCCCAGGAGCGCGAGGAGCGCGAGCGTCCTCATGCGGCCGCCTTCGGGGAGAGCTTCCGCCAGACCCTCCACCCGCCCCAGCCCACGAGGGCCACGGGCAGCACGAAGCAGAGGCCGACCATGAGACACATGAGGGCCACCGAGCCCGCCTGCAGGCTGAACGAGAAGCCCCGGCGGATGTTGGCCATGGGGCCGGCGTCGCCCGAGACGATGAGGTCGGTGGAGACCGTGACGTCGAGCCGCGCCACCGCGAGCTCGCTCTCCGGCACCTGCGGGTTCCGCGAGGCGTTGAAGACCAGGACCGAGCCGAGCTTGCGCGCCCGCTCCACCGCGCCGCGCGCCTGGACCAGCGGCACCTGGATGAGCAGCTTGCTCACCCGCCGGCTGGAGTTCCGCTCGTGCCGCGAATCGAGGACGCGCCCCTTGAAATCGCCCACGATCGCCTCGAGGGACGTCACGGCGCCGTCCACGTCGCTCACGTCGATCCCCAGGAGGAACGATTCGCGCGGGGCGAGCCGCTCGATGTTCAGGAGGGTCACGCGCCGGTAGACCTTGGAGTCGATCACGTTCTCGGCGTCCTGGGCGCGGGTGGAGCTGCGCGTGAGGAGGTCCCCGGCGGCCAGGAGGGCCTTCTCCACGCCCTCGTCGGGCTTGCCGCGGCGGACGTCGAACTCCAGCTCGGCGTTGACGTTCTGCCGGTCGTTCTCGTTGAGATTGGCCTTGAGGACGCGCCCGCCCGCCTCCTGCACGGCGGCCTGGATCTTCCGGTAGGCGTCGGCCACGTCGCGCGCGGCGAGCTGGATCACGGTGGTCTCGCGCGGCTGCACGGCGCCCAGGGCGAAGAGGCGGCAGAGGAAGCCGCGCTTGGACTTCGTGGAATTGGCGCGGTCGTCCGCCTCGATCCTCTGGTAGGCCATCTGCTCGCCGAGGGCCAGGACTTCCTTGAGCAGCGCCTCCGCCACCCCTTCCTTCACCTCGAACTGCACGGTGCCGGTCGTCTGCTCGCTCTTCTGGCGGTTGAGGTTGGAGGTCACGATGCGGCCGCCCACGTCCTTCACGCGCGCCAGGATGGCCGTGTACGCGTCCTCGGCCTTCTCGCAGGCGAGGCTGAGCTGGACCGTCTCCCGCGGCTGGACGTTGGCCACGTTGAAGATCGAGACCTCGAACTGGGAGTCCGTCTGCTTGACCTTGACCTCCTGCACCCTCCCGGTGCCGCCCTCGGTCTTCTGCTGGCGCTGGGCCTCGAGCCGCACGACGAGGCCGAGCTGCTTGAGCCGGTCGCGGAGCGGGCCGGAGGCGTCGGGCGCGACTTCGAAGTGGACCAGCGCCTGGAGTTGGCCGGCCTCGTGCTGCTTGAGCTCCGACTTGGTCACGCGCCCCTTGGCCTCGGCCACGGCGGCGAGGGCCGCCTTGTGGGCGATCTCGACGTCCTCGACCTCGAGGCCCATGTGGACCGTCTCGGTCTCCGTGACGGCGTAGGGCGCGCGGATCTCGCGCTCGGTGAGGGTGATCGTGAGGGTGGAGCGGGAGACCTGGCTGTCGTAGTAGCGGCGCTCGCCCTCGAAGGCCTCGATCCTGGTGCGCCACTCGCCGAGCTCCTTCTCCGCGAGGAGGAGGTCCTTGATCGCGCCGGTGCCTTCCTTGATGATGCGGAGCAGGCGCTCTTCCATCTGCCGCGCGGCCTTGAGCCGGCTCTCGAGGTCGTAGTAGTCCTTCGTGATGTCCTGGCTGCCGATGCGCTGGCTCTTGAGGTCACCCAGGGCGCGGAGCCCGGGGACGAGGAAGTCCAGGCGCTCGGGCGGGCAGCGCACCACGACGGTGCCGCGGACTTTCCCGTTGGGGAGCCGCTCGCTGTTGACGGTGGCCACCTCTCCGCCGTTCTCTCGGACGATCTTGTCGATGGTGGCGGCCGCGGAGTCGAACGAGTCGACCTCGAACTCCATCTGGCCGGAGCGGATGATGATCCGGCGCTGCTGCGGCGCCGCGGCGGGGGGGGGCTGCTGCGGCTCCTGGCCGGCGGGGTCCGCTGGCTTGAGCTCGGGCTTGGCCGGCGCGGGGACGGGAGTTTTTTCGGGCGCCTTGGCCGGATCCCCTGCGGGCTTCCGGGCAAGTTCTTCCCCGCTCCCGGGCTTGAAGTAGAGGCCTCCATCGACGCCGAGGGCAAGCCTAGTGTTCTCCGCCGCGGGCGCGTCGGCCTTGAAGGCGTAGTAGTTGTCCGTGGGCTGGACGGTAAGAACCATGCCGTTGTTCGCCCCCCCAACCTTCTTGAGATCGTCCACAGGGACTGTCGGAGGGGGCGGCGGACCGGGCCTGTTGTCGCGAAGCTTATCGAGCTCCTTCCCCTCGGCCGCCGCGTATCCGCTCTCGCCCTTATAATGCCACTTGCCCTGCGCCCCCTCGCCACCCGCGAACGCTGCGCCGCTCATCGGGCCGCGTGGATCGCCCGGAGGATTGATGCCGAAGTCCTGCCTGTACTTTGCAGTTGAAGCGGACAGCTCATCAGCCAGCCCCACGGCTCGCCCAGTGTCTGCCCAGACCAATTCGCCGGCAGAATCAAGCCGAGAGTGGAGGCGGCCCGAAAGATCGGGGATTCCTTTCCCAGACTTGTTTTCGTCTCCGGCATAGAGCCCCGCGACGTCCAGGGTCGAAAAGTCCTGCACCCGATCGCCGTTGAGGTCATTGGCCCGGAAGTCTGCCTGCGCCGCAGAATAGGTCCTCAGGGAGGCACTCGTATCTTTTGCCCCGCTCTGGGCAAGAAGCCTGGACCTCACGGAGTCCAGATAAGGTCCCCGAGCTACCTCCCGGGCGACGGTGTCCGTCGTCTCCACGAAGAAGTAGCCCACGGCGCCGACCAGGCCGGCCGCCGCGGCGCCCAGGACGAGGCGCCCGACGAGGCCGAGCGGCCTCCGCTCGCGTTTCTCGCGGAGCTTGCGGATCACGCGCTCCTCGAGGCCCACCGTGGGACGCACGGGGGCGAAGAGGCGGTCCACGGAGCGCTCGAAGCGGCGCGCGGCGTCCAGCTCCGCGATGCACTCGGCGCAGCCGGAGACGTGGGACTCCAGGCGCGCGCGCTCGTCGGCGGGCAGGCCGCCGGCCAGGTGCGCGGCCACCTGCTCGCGGGCCCATTCGTGGTCAGCGTGACTCATTTTCGATCTCCGTCTTCACCGACTGCCGGAGCAGCTGCAGCCCCCTGTAGAGCAGGCCGCGCAGCGACCCGCTCGAAAGGCCGAGTTGCAAAGTGATCGTGTCGTAGTCCGCCCCGTCCACGTAGCGGAGCATGAGGGGCAGACGGTATTCCTCGGGGAGGGATTGGATCGCGGCCCGGGCCTTTTCGCGCGCCTCGGCCTGGCCGTCCGGCTCGGGGGCGGCGACGGTCGCCAGGACCCCCTGCGCCTCGCGCGGCGGCGCCGCCCTGCGCTGCCGGGCGCCGTGCCGGTAGGCGTCGATCACGGCGCTCTGGGCGATAGCGAGGAGCCAGGCGCGGAACCCGGCGGGATTCGTCAGGCGCCCGATCGACTTGAAGGCTCGCAAGTAAGTCTCCTGGACGAGGTCTTCAGCCTGATGCGCGTCGCCGGTCTCGAGGTAGAGCTTGGCGTAGACCAGGCGGGCGCTCCGCCGCACAAGTTCCTCGAACGCCTCCCGGTCACCCGACCGGGCCCGGCGCACGAGGCCTTCTTCTACTGCAGGGGCTTCCATGCGGGGTCCTCGTTCGAAAGGGTAGACGTTCTTTTGACGCGAGGATCACGGGGAAATGCGGAAAATCAGCGG
>JAHFOZ010000132.1:0-1817 GCA_023261405.1 Planctomycetota bacterium | reverse complement strand
TGGATCTCGCCGGGGCGCTGGACGATGCGGAAGTCGTCCACGAGGGAGCCGTCCGGCTCCAGGGCCTGGGCTCGGACGCCGGACCCGCCGGGCGAGAGATCCTCGAGGCGGACCTCGGGGACGAGCCGCTGGAGCGAGCGCAGGAAGGCGGCCTTGCTCCAGGAGCGCCAGATTTCCATGAGGCCCATCCGCCAGTGGCGGACCGCGAGCTTGCGGAACCCGGGGTAGGCGAACGTATCGAGCGTGTCCCGCAGGCTGAAATCGCCCCAGCGATAGCCCTCGCGCCGGAAGGCCAGGACGGCGTTCGGGCCCGCCTCCACGCCGCCGTGGACCCTGTTCGTGAAGTGCACGCCGAGAAACGGGAAGGCGGGATCGGGGACAGGGTAGATCAGGCCGCGCACGAGGGACTCGCGCTTCAGGGTGTAGTACTCGCCGCGGAAGGGGACGATGCGGAGCCGCGAGCGGGCCAGGCGGTCGCTGTGCAGGCCGGCGCAGTTGATGACGAGCTTCGCGCCCAGCTCGCGGACCGAGGCGACCCGCACGCCGGTGCGGACCTCGACGGTCCCCGCCAGCGCGCGCGCCACGGCCGGGTAGTCCACGATGGCGGTCCCGGGAACGTGGAGGGCGTCGATGCCGGCGGCGTGGGGCTCGATCTCCCGGAGCCGCGCCGGGCCGATCCGCTCCAGCCGGACCCCGTTGGCCCGGCCGCGCCGCTCCAGTTCGTCGAGTCGGGGCAGCTCCGCCGGATCGGTCGCCACGATGACCTTGCCGCAGACCTGGTGCGCGATGCCGTGCTCGCGGCAGAAGTCCTGCAGGAGGCGCGCGCCCTCCACGCAGAGGCGGGCCTTGGTCGAGCCGGGCTTGTAGTAGATGCCGGAGTGGATGACGCCGCTGTTGTGGCCGGTCTGGTGTCGGCCGACCTGGCGCTCCTTCTCGAAGACGACGGGCCGCAGGTGCCGGAGCGCGTAGGCGGTGGCCAGTCCGACAATCCCGCCGCCGACGATCGCGATCACCGGCGCCTCTGCACCCAGAGCCAGTCCCAGAGCGCGGGGTCGGAGTAGACGCGGTCCCAGATGTCGTGGGCGGCCCCGGGGAACTCGGTGTAGCGGGCGTGGGGGAGCAGCTTGGACATGTCGCGCCCGCCGAGATTGCGGGGGTCCCATTGATTGGGCCCCGAGGGCGGCACGACGGGGTCCCTCTCGCCGTGGAAGATCCAGACCGGGGTGCGGACAAGGCGGAGGGCGTCCGAGGCGTAGCCCGCGCCGCACACGACGACCAGGGCATCCCACGATCCCGAGTGCTCCGCGCCGAGGTCGAAGGTGGAGCACCCCCCCTGGGAGAGCCCCGTCAGGTACACCCGGTCGACGGAGAACTCCCGGCGGACGGATTCGATGGCCGCCATGAGGAGTTGCTCGTCCTCCCCCACGAACTTCCACGGGCCCTTGCACTGGGGGGCGAGGACGAGGGCGGGGAAGTCGGCGGCGTGGGCCTCGACGTAGGGGGGCAACCCGAACTGGAGGTGCTTCTCGCCGTCGGTCCCGTTCTCCCCAACCCCGTGGAGGAAGACCACCAGGGGCAGGCTCCCGCCGGCCGGAGCCTTAGGGGGCACGAAGAGCCTGTAGGCCCTCCCCAGCAGGGTTCGCTTCAGGAACATGGGGCGGCATCCTACCACATGTCACAAAAGACACTGGGGCCTTTGTGACAAGTCATGGGGAGCACCTGGGGCTCCGCGTGACTAGCCGAGGGACTTGAGGAATTCGGCGTTGGAGGCGGTGCCCTGGAGCTGCTCGAGGAGGCTTTCCATGGCCTCGGTGGGG
>JAHFOZ010000567.1 GCA_023261405.1 Planctomycetota bacterium | reverse complement strand
CACATTCCACATGGAAGAGAGCTGCGGCGCGGCGAAGTGGTCCTGGCAGAAGACGTCGCGGACCGGCTCGGCCGGCGCCGCCACGGCGTGCGGGATGGCCTCCGCCACCGCCAGGGGCGAATCGCTTGTGGTCGAGGGCATGCAGAGAAGGATCCCCGTCCCGATCCCCAGGAGGACCGCCGCGGCCACCGGGATCAGGGCCGGGCGGAGCAGGCGGAACCGCGGGGAGGCCGCCCTGGACGGGGCGAGGGAGAGCGTGAGGAGCCCGTCCACCTCATCGAGGGACGCCAGGATCTCCCGGCAGGAGGCGCAGCCGGCGAGATGGGCGGCCAACTCGAGCTCGTCCGGGGCGGCCAGGGCGCCGTCCGTGAAGCGAGAGAGGAACTCGAACGCGGGGCAGTCTTTCATCATGCGTCCGGGGGATAGAGCCGGGCCCGTCCGGGATTCTTTCGGAAATGTGAAAGAAGATCCGCCCCCGCGGGCTCTATGGGGGTGGATTCCTGTACCGGGCCGCAGAAGTTCGGGACCGGGTTGGCCCCGAAGGGGCGCCGGGTCACGATCCTGCGAGTCGAGGTACGTTGAAGAGGAGATCACCATGAAGACCCTGTTCGCGTTCGCGGGCGTGCTCGCCCTCCTGGCCCCGGTGGAAGCGGGGGACCGTCGCGAGAAGAAGGGCGCGGGTTCGGTTCCGGTTCGGGGGACCGCGGAGAACGGCCCCGACGTCAAGAAGGATGTCACGCTCCTGACGACGAAGATCCAGTGGCAGAGTTCCCTCGAGCGGGCCAAGGAGCTCGCCCGGAAGGACGGGAAGCTGGTCTTCTGGATGCAGATGCTGGGCGAGCTCTCCGGGTCGACCTGAAGCGCGGGCCAGAGCCTGAGAGCCGTGTCGCTCTCGGAAGACCCGACCTTCGGCGCCCTCCAGTCCAAGTTCGTCTGCGGCTGGCGCGACATCTCGAACGAGCCCTGGTGCGGCGTCTCGGGCCGTTACGATCCGGACAACGGCGCCGCGTGGACCACGAACGGCGCGGGTCCGCACAACATCCAGCTCTTCATGCTCTCGGCCGACGGCACCGTCCTGCACTGCCTGCCGGGCTTCTGGGAGACCCACGACCTGGCCCGCGAGATCAAGCTGGCCGAGGACCTGGACAAGGTGTGGACCGACCGGTCGCTCACGCGCGCCGAGAAGGACGGGAAGTTCCGCGAGATGCACCTGCAGCACCTGAAGGACCATCCCCGGGAGATGGTCGCCCGCAGCCAGTTCCAGGGCTTCGACAAGAAGTTCGAGGAGAAGCGCAGGGCGAGCTCCGACTGCTTTACGAAGGACGGCGCGGCCAAGACGACCGACCGCCTGATGCACGAGCGGATGGCCGAGCGGGCCTTCGTCGCGTTCGAGAAGTTCGACACCGAGAAGTACACCGACTACGGCCGCCAGAAGTACGACAAGAAGCGGGTCCTGGTCGAATCGGCGTCCCGCTGATCCCGAGGAGGAACGATGAAGACGCTCGCCCTGGGCCTCATCCTCGCCGGCGCGCTTGCCGCGCAGGACGAGGAGAAGAAGACTGAGTCGAAGCCCGTGGTCCCGCTGACCGACGCCGAGGCCGGCACGCTGGGCGGATTCGTAGCCGAGAAGCTCGACGCGACCCCGGCCGCCGACGAGTTCGAGCGCGCCGTCCTGGGCAGGATCGAGGAGATCCGGAAGGCCCGCGGGGCGACCGTCGAGAAGAAGGAAGAGCCCGCCCCCGCGAAGGGGAAGGAGGCGAGGAAGGCCGCAAGAAGGGCCGCCCGGAAGAAGAAGTCGGCCCCGGCGTCCGACGTGCTCAAGAACGGCCTCGTCGAGAGCGACCGCCAGGCCCTCGGGAAGTTCGCGGTCCAGGAGGGCGACGGAGGCCGCAAGGGCCAGGAGCTCCTCGACGCCGCCAAGAAGGAGCTGGAACGCCTCCGCCAGGAGCGCGTGAAGGCCTCCACCGCCGACTCGTCCCAGCCCAAGCGGAAGAAAAAGAAGAAGGGGAACGAGTAGGCCCGCCCCGCTGACGCTCAGGGTCGATCCGACACTGAGGCTCAGGCAGACAAATCCAAGCCGCACGGGTTTGCGCATTCCCAACCCTTCCCCAGCGTGATGCACGCGAGTGTCTTGAAGGGTCCGGTCGGCATTCATTCATAGTTTAACCCACGGCGGGCTCACCCCGAACTTCTCCGATTTCACGGCTGTCTCAAGGGAAGAAATGGCCCCCGAGGGGGTCATACGGCCGGAACACTGGAGCGGCCATCCCGGGGGAGACGTACAGCCGGGATGGCCTTTTCTATCGGAGACCTATGCTGCTGGGTGAGATGCTCGTCACGCGCGGCGCGGCCAGCCGCGAGCAGGTCGACGAGGCGCTCCGCAAGAAGGAGGGCAAGGAGCGCATCGGCCAGGCCCTCGTGCGCCTCGGGTTCGCCCGCGAGGAGTCCGTCTTCCAGGCCCTTGCCGAGCAGACCCGCCTCCCCTACGTCGACCTGACGGACGTCGTCATCGACCCCGCCCTCGTCACCCCCAACGCCGTCAAGACCGTCTACCAGCGCAAGGTCCTCCCCCTCGACCGGCAAAACGGCACCGTCCGCGTCGCCGTGTCCGACCCGCTGGACCTCGAGGTCCTCGACGACCTCCGGCTCCTCCTGAAGGCCAGGATCCAGCCCGTGGTTGCCCGATCCTCCGAGATCGAGCGGCTCATCAAGAAGCACTACGGCGTCGCCGCCGACGAGGTCCACCGCATGGTGGACGCCGCGCGCTCGGAGGTCCAGATCCTCCAGGAGGGCTCCTCGGACGCGGACGACGCCGCGCTCGCTGAGGACGCCGGGCTCGTCAAGTTCGTGAACCAGATCTTCACCGAGGCCGTCCGCGACCGCGCCAGCGACATCCACGTGGAGCCCATGGAGGACGAGCTCCGCATCCGGTACCGCATCGACGGCGTCCTCCACAAGATCCCCATCCCCGGCGAGATCAAGCGCTTCCAGGCGGCCATCGTCTCCCGCCTCAAGATCATGTCCAATCTCAACATCGCCGAGAAGCGCCTCCCGCAGGACGGCCGCATCAAGCTGAATGCGCTCGGGAAGGAGATCGACGTCC
>JAHFOZ010000566.1 GCA_023261405.1 Planctomycetota bacterium | reverse complement strand
GGGAAGCGCGTCGTGGTCACCGGCGGGGCCGGTTTCATGGGGTCCCGGGTGGTGGGGCGCCTGAAGGCCGCGGGCGCGGAGGTCTTCGTCCCCCGCAGCCGCGACTACAACTTGGTGGACGGTGAGGCGGTCCGGCGGCTCTACCGCGACGCGCGTCCCGAGATGGTCATCCACGCCGCCGCCGTGGTCGGCGGCATCGGCGCCAACATGAAGAACCCCGGCCGCTTCTTCTACGAGAACCTCATGATGGCCGCCCTCACGATGGAGGAGGCCCGCCTCTCCAAGGTGGGGAAGTACGTCGCCATCGGGACCATCTGCGCGTATCCGAAGTTCACCCCGGTCCCCTTCCGCGAGGAGGACCTCTGGAACGGATATCCGGAGGAAACCAACGCGCCGTACGGCCTGGCCAAGAAGATGCTCCTCGTCCAGGGGCAGGCCTACCGGCAGCAGTACGGGTTCAACTCGATCTTCCTCCTGCCGGTCAACCTCTACGGGCCAGGGGACAACTTCAACCCGGATTCCTCCCACGTCATCCCCGCGCTCATCAAGAAGTGCGTGGAGGGCGGGGATGAGATCGAGGTCTGGGGCACCGGCAAGGCGAGCCGCGAGTTCCTCTACGTGGATGATTGCGCGGATGGGATCGTGCTCGCTGCCGAGCAGTACGAGAAGCCCGAGCCCGTAATCCTGGGCGCCGGGTTCGAGATCACGATCAAGGACCTGGTGGAGCTGATCGTCAGGCTCACGGGATTCAAGGGCCGCTTGCGGTGGGATGCCTCCAAGCCGGATGGCCAGCCCCGCCGCAGTCTGGACGTCTCGCGTGCCGCGCGGGAGTTCGGGTTCCGGGCGAAGGTGTCCCTTGAGGACGGACTCCGCCGCACCATCGACTGGTACCGCGCTCAGGCGCGATAGGTCGCCACGATCTCGCGGATCCCCCCTTCCAGCGACACCCCCGCCTTGAAGTCGGGGAACACCTTCCGCAGTCGCGACCCGTCGGCCGATTTCCGCGCCTTGCCCTCGGGCTTCGAGGTGTCGAAGACGACCTTGGGGTTCCGACCTGCGACCCTCAGGATGACCTGGACCAGGTCCGCGATGCTGATCTCGGACTCGTCGCCGAGGTTGACCGGCTCGCCCGTGGCGTGGCGCTCGGTGGCGTCCACCATGAGGCGGGCGATGTCGCGGACGTGCATGAAGCTCCGCGTCTGCCGTCCGCTCCCCCAGACCACGAGAGGATCCTCGCCGGACATGACCCGTCGGACGAGCATGGGGATCACGTGGGACTTCTCGTCTTTCCACGTGTAGCGCGCGCCCCCGTAGGCGTTGAAGGGGCGGACGATCGCGACCTCCATTCCGTGCTCGCGGGCATAGTAGCCGGCCTGGATCTCGGCCATGCGCTTGCCCCAGCCGTAGCCCTCGTTGGCGGATTCCGGAGTCCCGTCGAAGGCGCAGCCCTCGGGGGTGGGCATGACGGCGTCGTCGGGATAGACGCAGGAGGTGCTCACCACGAGGTAGCGTCGGATTCCGGCGAGCCGCGCCGCCTCGAGCATGTTGAGGCTGATCTGCAGCGTCGAGGTGAGCATGTCGCCGTGGTTCTTGTGGCTGTGGCCCACCCCGTACGCGCGCGCAGCGAGGTTCATCGCGACCTCGGCGCCCTTCACAGCCGCCCGGCAATTCGAGAACTCCCGGAGATCGAGGTTTCGGAACTCCACGCGCTCCCGGAATCCCGCGAGGTTCTCGATCGTGCCGGTCTCGAGGTTGTCGGCGACGATGGGCCGGGCGTCCCGGCGGAGCAGGTCCTCGACGACGTAGGAGCCGATATAGCCGGCGCCGCCGGTGACGAGGACCGCCTTGTCCTTCCAGTAGGGGCTCATATCGCCTTTCTCCGTGCGAGGTGACGTTCGTAGCGGCCGAGGAGCCGGCGGGCGAGGAGGTCCCACGAGAACTCGCGCTCCGCGAAGGCGCGGGCGTTCCGGCCGAGCGCCTCGGCGCGCGGCGGGTCGGCGATCAGTCCGGCCATTGCTTCTCCCATGGAGGCGGGGTCAGGCGAGGCGAGCACTCCCGCCTCGTGGCGGGCGACCAGGGCGGCTGCGTCGCCGACCGGGTTTGTGACGATCGGCCGGCCGGAGGCGAGGTAGTCGCCCAGCTTGCCGGGGAAGCGGGCCCGGTTGGCGAGGGTGTCCCTGAGCGGGAGGATGTGGACGTCGGAGGCGCCCAGGGCGAGGTTCAGGCGCTCCCGGCTCAGCTGGCCGGTTTGGAGCACGGCCCCCTCGGGAAGGCCGAAGGCGGAGAGGTCCGTCTTCGCGCCCGTGACCTGGAGGCGCGCGTTCGACATCCGGCTCCGCAGGTGAAGGAAGCTTCGCACCACGAGCTCGAGGTCGTAGAGGACGAACCCCGAGAAAGTGACCAGCGGGAGGTCCGGGGCCAGCCCGAGTTCGTGGCGGCAGTGGTCCTTGGGGAGGCGGGTGATCTCGTCCACGCAGGCGCCGTTCGGGATGACCTCCACGAGGTCAGGGCGCAGGCCCATGGAGATCGCCCGCTCCTGCAGGAGCCGGCTCACCGTGATCATGGCGTGGCAGCGCAGGCGGTAGTGCTCCTCGAAGAAAGTCTCGACCGGCTCGAAGAGGCGGTTGAGAAGGCGGTCCTCCCGGTCGGCGATGGCCCCGCCGCGGCCCCACCAGTCGCCCCAGTCGGAGACGATGATCCCTCGGTGGGAGTGCTTCCAGAGGGAGGGAAGGAGCACGGTGGGGCGGCTGTCAAACTCGTGGATGACGTCGTAGGGCTCGTGGAAGAGGTAGAGGGCCCGGCGGAACGCGTTGAGGGGATCCCAGCCGGTGCGCAGCCGGCCCCAGAGGAGGTCCGGGCTCTCCACGATGCGAACCCCGTCGAGCAGGCTCTCGCGGAACCGGAACCGTTCCTCGGGCGAGTTGGTGACCAGCGTGACCTGGTGCCCCATCCGGACCAGGGGCCGCGCGAACTGGAAGCAACGGTGGAAGGTGCTCCGCCAAATGACGTTGTGGTTGAGGAAGAGGATCCGCATCCGCGCCGTAAGCATATCGGCGTGCGCCGGCCGCGTCAAAGGTGGGCTGTGCCGGCCGAAAAACATGGCTCCTC
>JAHFOZ010000565.1 GCA_023261405.1 Planctomycetota bacterium | reverse complement strand
GGCGTCATCCCTCGGGACTACTAAAACAACGCGATTATCGGGGGCCGAAGACTCTGCGGGCGAAGTCATAAAGCAGCCACGACGCCTCCTTGATCTTCAGGAGGTTGTCGCGGTACATGCGGGCCCGGTCCTTCCCTTTCTTGATGTCCGTCTCCGATTCCGGCGTGGCGGCCGCGAGGATCTGGTCGTGCGCGCGCTGCAGGACCGGGTACGTGCCCCGGACGAGGACCTGCGCCTCCTCGAGATGCTTGGCGATCGCCAGCGGTATCGGGCCGAACTGGGTGACGACGTTCTTGATCTCCTCGAGGTCGTCCACGGTAGCCGTCTCGACCGGCTTGAGGACCTGCATGAACCTGGACCAGGATTGCCGCAGGCGCGACCAGAGCGCGCCGAGGGCGCTGATGCGTGCCACCCGGCCGGCGACGCGCTCGGCGATCTCGGCCGTCTTCTTGGAGCGGGCCTTAGAGGGAGCGCAGTGCTGATACGCGATCGCGAGCGCCTGGGCGAGGGGCTTCCGCTCCTTCTTGAGGAGCTTGAGCTTCCGCTCGACGCACTTCCGCTCCTTCGGAGTGAGCTTGGGCTTCTTGGCGGCGGCTGCGTCCACGCTTCACTGGGGCGCTAAAACAACTACTTGGCGAGGCCATCCTTGAGCCCGGCCACCTGCCCGAGAAGGCCGGCGACGTCGTCCATGCCGAAGGACTTGCGGTTGAGGAAGCCGTCGATCGCGTCGTGGATCTGGAGCGCGATCTCGAAGTTCCGGTCTGCGCTCTTCACCTTGGCCCGGAGGGCGTCCAGCTTCGCGGCCGTCTCCTCGCGCTTCTTCCGCGCCTGGCTGAGAAGCGCCATCAGGTCCGCCTGGGCGACTGCGTTGCCCTTCGCCTTGATCTCGTAGTCCTCGATCAGCCTGATCTGGGTCTCGAAGGCCAGCGCGAGATCATCGAACAGCGCCTTCACGATCGCGTCGTGGTCCTGCTTGAACGCCTCGAGGGCCTGCCTCTCGACGACGCTGGCCCGCTGGATGGGCGGGGGCGTCGAGCACCCGAGCGTCAGGAATGCCACGAGCATGGAGAGCGCCGCCTTCGCGAGCCCCCCGAGCAGCGCGCCCACGGTCCCGGCGATCTTCGCCCAGGTCTCGTCGTCATGCTTGGCCTTCTCAACGGCCCCGAGAAGCGCCGTGAGATCCGCGTCGGAGATGACCGCGCCGTTCAGCTTGAGCGCGTCCAGCGCGGGCGTGGCGCCCACCTGGTCGAACGGGTTGGGTGGCTGTGCCGAGAGCTCCCGCGCGGAGGCGACCAGCTCCTTCACCCGATCGAGGACATCGGCGCGGGAAGCCATCGGCCTATTCCGTCGGCGCCGCCTTCGAGCGCATGCGCTTCACGCCCTTGACCACCGGGTCGAGCGTCTTGTCGTGGACCACCTGGGCCGCGATGCCTCCGCCCAGGGCGAGGAGGAGCGCCGTCACCCAGTCGGTGCCGTGGAACGCCCCGGAAACCTTGGCGATGATCGTGAAGAGGACCGGCAGGATGTGCGACAGCGCCTCTTCCTTCCCGTCGACCCACTTTGGAAAGAGCCCCTTGATGGCCCCGACCAGGGTCGTCGTCCCGAGCGTGATCAGCGAGAAGACCTTGGCGTCGATCGTGTCCATAACAGCCTCCCCTTGTATTCGATGCCCTCCCGCCGCGATAAAAAGTCTGGATAGCCCCGCGCGCCTCGATAGGGAGGGTGGCCTGAAACAGGGTTGTTCAACCCCGGGCCACTGTGGATGGGGCGCGCGGAGCTGGCTCTATTATACCGCGCGGCTGGCCTTCTGCGCCCAGCACCGGCAGCCTTCGGGGTGCGTCCGCACGCACGTCGCCGCCGCCTTCGCCAGCGCCCGGCGCTTCCGATCCGGCCTCACGTATTCGATCGGCTGAGTGCACAGGTACGCCTTCCGGCTCAGGGCGCGGTCGAAGATCACAGTTCACACCCGGAGGATGCTCGAGTCCTTCACAGCTTCGCCCCCTTCCCCCAGATCCCCTCGAGCCACCGCAGCGCCTTCCAGGGGCCGTAGCGGGCCCGCCGGCGGAACTCGTCGACCATGTTGTACGACCCCTCCCACCGGTACCGCACCCCAGCGATGTCGAGCACGATCTCGTGCCGGGTGTCGCCCGGGCCGAGCGGGCCGGCCTTCACCACCAGGACCCGTTTCGCGGGGTCCTCTGCGGCCGCCAGCGCGCGGCGGAGCACGCGATCGACTATGGCCATTAGAGGAAGTTCCTGACGTTTACGACCCCGGATCTCGAGAAGGGTCCGAGATGGAAGATGCCGCCGGATCCCATCAGCCGCTGCTGCAGCCCGCGCTGGAACCTGACGGTGAGCTTGGCCTGCTCGCGCTGGTCGACCCACATGTCCTTGAATCCATCGCGCGCAGACGCGTACTTCTCGCTCTTCGAGAGATCGAGCGAGATCCCGCCGATGCTGTAGGAGAACTCATCGGCGACCCAATTCAGTACGAGCGCCTGCACGGCGTACATGGCAGCCGCGGTGAGAACGACGGTGGACCACTCCTCGGGCAGGGCGTCGAGGCTGAAGAAGAACGTCTTCGGCGGGGCGAGGTTCGTGGCGTCGAGTCCGATGGTGAGATAGGTGAAGAGCTCCTCGTCCTCCCAGATGAAGCCGATGCGCTCGGTGAAATTCTGGATGACGCTCTCGCGGAGGGGCGGGCGGAAGCGGTAGTTCCGGTCCGGGTTGTTGTCTCGGAGCATGACCCGGAGCCGCCGGGTGAGCTCGCGTTCGCGATCGGAGAGCCGGGCGAGGAATCCCGTGACCGGGCTCCCCGGCGAGCGCACGCGGAAGTCGATGATGACGGTGCGGAAGGGCGACGCGTCGGTCTCTCTGAGGAAGTACCGGGCCTCCCAATCGCCCAGGTTGGCGTCGATGGGGAGCGTGTCGTCGATGAAGTATATGCCGATGCCGGTCCTGACGGGGATGCGGTTTTCGAGTCCGATGGGGACGGGAATCCCGGTCGACCGGTCGAAGAGGGTGAACGTGATCTCGAACGGGTCCACCGGCACTCCGAAGGTGTCCCGGACGATGATGTTGAGGTCCACGGGGCCGAGCTTCTGGCCGCGATC
>JAHFOZ010000131.1:3402-11449 GCA_023261405.1 Planctomycetota bacterium | reverse complement strand
CGCTCGACTTCAGGGCCCTACGGGACGGCCCCGCGGCCATCGCAAGCCGCCCCGCGAAACTGCCACTCGCGAAAACCCTTGGGGGCCGGGACCTTCACCCGGGTTTGCGGAACTGCTGGTCGTGGGTTCCCGGGCTTGCAATTCGCGCGCCGATTGATAGAATGCGCCTCCGGGTCAAGCCCCCAGGAGAACGAAATCCGCCGCGAAGGCGCTGTGACTATGCCCCGGAACTGCCGCTGCGCGCCCCGCCCTGCCGTCCCCCTCCATCCCGGAGTCCTTCCATGAGCGTCCAGGAGCGCCTCCACAAGGTCTTGGCCCACGCCGGGGTCGGCTCGCGCCGCCGCTGCGAGCAGCTCATCGCCGGCGGGCAGGTCACCGTGGACGGCAAGGTCGTCACCGAGATGGGCTTCAAGGTCGATCCGGCCAAGTCGAGGATCGCGTTCGCAGGCCAGGCCATCCGGCCCCCCAAGCTCCTCACGCTCATGTTCCATAAGCCCCGGAGCGTCATGACCACCACGAAGGATGAGGCCGGCCGGCGCACCGTGATGGACTACGTCAAGGGGCTTCCCGAGCGCGTCTACCCCATCGGGCGGCTCGACTGGGAGTCGGAAGGCCTGCTCCTCATGACCAACGACGGCGAGCTCGCCAACCTCCTCACGCACCCGCGCTACGGCGTGCCCCGCACCTACCACGCCATCGTCCGGGGCGAGCTTAAGCCGGAGTCCCTCGAGAAACTGCAGAAGGGGGTCTGGCTCTCCGAGGGGAAGACCGGCCCGATCCGCGTCTTCGTGAAGAAGCGCGACCGTGAAGGCGCCGTGATCGAGGTCACCGTGCGCGAGGGCATGAACCGCGAGATCCGGCGCGTCTTCGCCCGGTTCGGCATGAAGGTCAAGCGCCTCAAGCGCATCAAGGTCGGCCCGCTCAGCCTCGGCGGCCTCGCGGCCGGCCAGCTCCGGGCCCTGAGCCACGTCGAGATCGACGCCCTTCGCAATTCCGCCCTCCTCAAGGAAGTGAACCGCGATGCTTAGGGCTCGCGGTCCTTTGTCCGTATCGCTGCTCGCACAGCCGCGAGTGTTCACCCCGAAGCTCGCAGGTCGCCAGCGACCCGCACCGAGCTCCCCGCTGCAAGCGGTGCGCAACGACAGGAACCCACGAACCTGCGCCCTTGGCGCCCTCCTCCTAGTCCTCTGCATGGCCGGCTGCGCCGGGACGGGGTCTGCACGGGCGCCGGGGATCCTCGAGGGCCTCGAGCGGCGCGTCCTGGCCAACGGGATGGCCGTCGTGGTCAAGGAGGACCGCCGCCTGCCGCGCGTCACCGCGATGCTCGCGTATCGCGTGGGCTCGGTGAACGAGGGGCCCGGCATCACCGGGGCCTCCCACTTCTTCGAACACATGGTTTTCAAGGGGACCCAGAAGTACAAGCGCGGCGACATCGACCTCGTCACCTACCGCTGCGGCGGGGAGAACAACGCGCACACCACGAACGACATGACCGGCTACTGGTTCAGCGTGGGCTCGCGCCACCTCGACGAGGTCTTCGACATCCTCGCCGACACCATGGGGAACTGCACGCTGGACGCGAAGGAGATGGACCTCGAACGCAACACCGTGCTCCAGGAGATGAACATCGACCTCGACGGCCCCTGGGGCGTGCTGGAGCGCGACCTCGAGAAGACGATCTACACGAAGGCCGGCTACCGCCACCCGGTGCTCGGCTGGCGCGAGGACGTCGAGGCGCTCACGCCCGCGAAGATGATGGCGTACTACAAGGCCTGGTACCGACCGAACCGCGCCTCCCTCGTCGTGGTGGGCGACGTCCCGAAGGAGGAGGTCTTCCGCAAGGCCGAGCAGTTCTTCGGCCGCATCCCCCGCGGACCCGAGGCGCCGGCGATCGGGGAGTTCGAGCCGCCCCAGAAGTCCGAGCGCACGCTCGAGGTGAAGGACGAGCGCGGCACCGACCGGCTCGTCGTGGCCTTCCGTGCCGAGCCCGCCGGGACGGACACGGACATCGTGCTCGACGTCGTCTCCACGATCCTGGGCGACGGCCGCACCTCGCGGCTCTCCGCGCGGCTCATCGAGAAGGAGGACCTGGCGGGAGAGGGCAACGTCGTGGTCTTCAACTACTCGCGCCGCCACGAGGGGCTCTTTTCGGTGCAGGTGGAGCTGGCGCTGGACGCGCCCCTGACGAAGACCCGCGAGGTCGTGGTGGAGGAGTTGGAGGCCCTGAAGGAGAAGCCCGTGACGGAGCGGGAACTCCGGCGCGCCAAGAACATTCTTCGGGCCCGGTTCGCCTTCGAGGCCGAGACCCAGTACAACCTCGTGGACAAGATCGGATACTTCGAAGCGCTCGGGCTTCCCGACTACGTGGCCCGTTACATGGACCGCGTGGAAGCGGTGACCCCGGAGATGGTCGCGGCGGTCTCGCGCAAGGTGTTCACGGCGGAGAACCGCACCGTGGGGATCGCGCGGGCCAAGGCGAAGCGGGCCCCGGTCCCCCACGAGCCGCGGAAGAGGCCCGGGCTTCGCCCGTGGAACCCGCAGGGCGCCCCGTCGCTCGGCCTCGTGCAGGAGACGGTTCTCGAGAACGGGCTGACCGTCCTCGTGAAGCCCCGCCATGACCTGCCCGTGGTGGCGATCCACGCGTTCGTGGACGCGGGGCCGCTCCACGAGCCGGCGTTCAAGGCGGGGCTGGCGAGGCTCACGGGGGAACTTCTCGACGAGGGCGTGGACGACGGCGCGGGACGGACGCGCACGGGGGACGAGCTGGCCGCGGAGATCGAGTTCGTGGGCGGGCAGTTCTCGGCCGACTCGAACGGCGCGGCGGCCAAGGTGCTCGCGGAACATGCGCCGATCGCCTTCGATGCGGTCCGGGACGTCCTCCGCTTCCCGTCGTTCCCCGCCGCGCGCCTGGACAAGGTCCGCGAGGACCTGCTCGCCGAGATCGAGACGATGGACGACGACCCGCAGTCCCGCGCGCGCCGGCTCTTCATGGAGCGGGCGTACCGGGGCCATCCGTACGAGAGGCCTCCCGTGGGGTTCGCGGAGACGGTCAGGAAGCTCACCCGGGACGACGTCCTCGCCCACTACCGCCGCCACTTCCGTCCGGAGAACGTGATCCTCGCGGTCTCGGGGGACATCGACCCGCTCCGGGCCCTCGTCGAGATCCGCGCGCGCTTCGGGACGTGGAAGGGCGAAGGTCCGTGGAAGCCGCTCCAGCCGCCTCCCGCAAAGAGGCAGGAGGAGCCCCGCCGGGCGTCCTCGCTCGCGAAGGGGATGAACCAGGCCCGGATCCATGTCGGTCACGTCGGCGTGGAGCGCGCGAATCCGGACTATCCCGTGCTGCGGGTCATGGAGACCATCCTCGGCTCGGGGCCCGGGTTCACCAGCCGCCTCGCGAAAAACGTGAGGGACATCCAGGGCCTGGCCTACGACGTCACCGGCACGATCACCGCGGGCGCCGGCGCCGCCCCCGGACCCTTCCAGGTGGTGCTGGGGGTCGAGCCGAAGGACCGCGACCGCGGGATCGAGGCGGTGATGAAGGAACTCCGCGGCTTCCTGGACGAGGGGCCCACGGCCGGGGAGGTGGAGGATGCGCGCCGATATCTCCTGGCCTCGTACGTGACCGCCTGGGAGACGAACGAGTCCGTGGCGGCGTATCTGGTGGAGGTGCGCCGGTTCGGACTGGGGGCGGATTACGCGGAGAAATTCCATAAGGCCGTTTCCGCGGTCACCCCGGAGGAGGTCCGCCGTGTGGCGCGGAAGCACATCGACCTGAAGAACCTGACGACCGTGGTGGTGGGACCCGACGAGAAGGACAGCGAGGTCCCCAAGGAGGGGGAAAAACGGAAATGAAGGTCGCCAAGCTGGCGCTCGAGGACGGGACGGTCTTCACGGGCCGGTCGTGCGGGGTGGACGGGGAGAGGACCGGCGAGGTCGTTTTCAACACGGCGATGTCCGGGTACCAGGAGGTCCTCACGGACCCCTCGTACAAGGGGCAGATCGTCACGATGACCTACCCCCACATCGGGAACTACGGGATCAACGAGGAGGACTTCGAGTCGGCGAAGCCGTGGGTGGAGGGCTTCGTCGCCCGCGAGTTCTCCCGGGTCTCGAGCAACTTCCGCGCGTCGATGCGCCTGGACGAGTTCTTCCTGAAGCACGGGATCATGGCGATCGACGACATCGACACCCGCGCGCTCACCCTGCGGCTCCGCACGCGGGGGGCGATGAACGGCGTCCTTTCGACCGTGGAGGCCGACGACGCGCGGCTCGTGGCGAAGGCCAAGGCCATCCCGAGCATGAGCGGCCTGGACCTGGTGAAGTTCGTGACCTCCGACCGGCCCCGGCCCTGGAAGGAGTTCGTGACGCACGACGCCAACGGGGCGCACGAGCCCTTCAAGTACCGCGTGGCGGTGGTCGACTGCGGGGTGAAGTACAACATCGTGCGCTCGCTCGTCCGCATGGGCTGCGACGTGACCGTGTTCCCCGCGAGCACGCCGGGGAAGGACCTCGAGGGGTTCGACGGAGTCTGCCTCTCGAACGGCCCGGGCGACCCGGCGGTCGTGACGTACACGATCGACGCGGTGAAGGAACTCCTGCGGAAGGAGAGGCCGATCTTCGGCATCTGCCTGGGGCACCAGATCCTGGGGCTGGCGCTCGGCGCGAAGACCTTCAAGCTCCAGTTCGGTCACCACGGGGCGAACCACCCGATCAAGCGGCTCTCCGACGGGAAGGTGGAGATCACCAGCCAGAACCACGGCTTCGCGGTGGAGGAGAAGTCGCTCCAGGAGGCGGGGGGCGAGGTCACCCACATCAACCTGAATGACGGGGCGGTGGAGGGGCTGCGCCACAGGTCCCTGCCGGTCTTCTCCGTGCAGTATCACCCCGAGGCGGCGCCCGGGCCCCACGACGCGCGGTACCTGTTCGACCAGTTCCTGGACAATCTCAAGGCAAGAAAGAGCCGGTAGATGAAGACTCTGAAAAGCACCTGCGTCGTCGGCGTCCAGTGGGGCGACGAGGGCAAGGGAAAGATCGTCGACATCCTCTCCCACAAGGCGGACGTCGTGGTGCGCTTCCAGGGCGGCGGCAACGCCGGACACACCGTGGTGGTGGACGGCGAAAAGTTCGTCCTCCACCTGATCCCCTCGGGAATCCTCCACAAGAGCACCTGCGTGGTGGCCAACGGGGTGGTGGTGGACCTGATCCAGATGCTCGACGAGATGGAGGAGCTCAAGCGCCGCGGGGTGAAGTTCGGGAAGAACCTGCTCCTCTCCAACCGGGCGCACGTGGTGATGCCCTATCACAAGTTCCTCGACAAGTACTCGGAGGCGGGGAAGGGGAAGATCGGCACGACGCAGCGCGGGATCGGGCCCTGCTACGCGGACAAGGCGGCGCGGAAGGGCATCCGGGTGGGCGACCTCTACAACGAGGCCTTCTTCCGGGACCGGGTCCTGGCGTTCACCGAGGAGAAGAACAAGATCATCGCGGCGCTCTACGGGCAGCCGCCGCTGGATGCGCAGCGGATCGTGGAGGAGTACCGCGGATACGCGGAGAAGCTGAAGCCCTTCGTGGGGGACGCGGTGGACTACGTGAACGTCTCGATCGACCGGGGTCGCCGCGTGCTCTTCGAGGGGGCCCAGGGCAGCCTTCTCGACATCGACTTCGGCACCTATCCGTTCGTGACCTCGTCCAACTCGGACGCGTGCGGCATCTCGGCCGGGACGGGGGTCCCGCCCAAGAAGATCGGGGCCATCCTGGGCGTGGCCAAGGCCTACTGCACGCGTGTGGGGGAGGGGCCGTTCCCCACCGAACTGAAGGACGGCCTGGGGGACAAGCTCCGCGAGATCGGCGCGGAGTACGGGGCCACCACGGGCCGCCCCCGCCGCTGCGGATGGTTCGACGGCGTCACCTCGCGCCACGCGGTGCAGATCAACGGGATCGAGCAGGTCGCGATCACGAAGCTCGACGTCCTCTCGGGGCTGGAGGAGATCCGCTTCGCCACGGCCTACCGGTACAACGGGACGATCACCGAGCGGATGCCCTCGGAGACCGAGGTGCTGGCGAGGTGCGAGCCCGTCTACCGGAGCTTCAAGGGCTGGAAGGACGACCTTTCGAGGATACGGAAGTTCGACGACCTGCCCCGCGAGGCTAGAATCTATTTGAATTTCCTGGAACGCTACCTTAAGGTCAAAGTAACCATGATTTCCGTGGGCAAGGACCGCGAGAAAACGATCCTGCGGAAGTAGGGGCGCCTGATGACCGTCGCGCTGACCGGACTGAAGATCCCCGTGCACATCGCCATCATCATGGACGGCAACGGGCGGTGGGCGAAGGAGCAGGGGCTCGGCCGCCTCCTGGGGCACGAGTCCGGGGCGGAAAACGTGCGCGAGATCACCCGTGAATGCTCCCGGCTCGGCGTGGGCCGGCTCACCCTCTACGCCTTCAGCGCCGAGAACTGGAAGCGCCCCGCGCCCGAGATCCAGGGGCTCATGAAGCTCCTGGCGGACTACCTGGTCCACGAGCGCAAGGAGATCATGGACAACAACATCCGGTTCACCGCCATCGGGCGGCTCCACGAACTCCCGGAGGACGTCCAGAAGGAGCTGGCGGAGACCAGCCGGATGAGCGCGGGAAACAGCGGCATGGTCCTCTGCCTCGCGCTCGCCTACGGCGGGAGGGTGGAGATCGTGGATGCCGTGCGCCGCCTGGCGCAGGACGTGAAGGACGGCCGCTGCTCCCCCGACCAGATCGACGAGAAGGCCATCGCGCGATGCCTGTACGATCCCGCAGCGCCCGACCCCGACCTGCTCATCCGCACCGGGGGCGACCTGCGCGTCTCGAACTTCCTGCTCTGGCAGATCTCCTACTCCGAGATCTGGGTGACGCCCGTGCGCTGGCCGGACTTCACCAAGGACCACCTTCACGAGGCGATCCGGGAGTTCTCGCGACGCGACCGCCGTTTCGGCACGATCCAGGGCCTCTGATGCCCATCCCGCGCAAGATCCTCATCCGTGTCATCGGCGCCCCGCTCCTCCTGGCGGCCCTGGGCGCGATCCTCTACGCCGACCATCTCCGGGCGACGAACGGGGGACTGATCCTGCTGCTCGCCGTGGTCTCCGCCGTGTCGTCCATCGAATTCCACGGCTTCTGCGCCGCGCGGGGGATCGCCACCGCGAAGTGGGTGGGCACGATCTGCGTCGTGGCCCTCTTCCTTCCGTGGAGCCTGAAGCCGTTCCTGAACGACGCGGATCCCTTCGACCCCGCCAGCGCCTGCCTCGCCGTCGCCCTCCTGTTTCTGCTCTACGTCCTCCTGAAGCTGGTCTTCCGGAATGCTACCTTCACCCCCGAGGCGGCGGGATATTCGTTCCTCGGCTTCGCGTACGTGGGGCTGCTGGCGGTCCTCCCGGCGATGCCCGTGCAGGCCAAGGATTCGATTTACTACCTGCTCTTCCTGGTGGCGACGGGGAAGGGCTCGGACATGGCGGCGTTCGTGACGGGGAAGACGATCGGCCGGCACAAGATGGCCCCCGTGGTGAGCCCGAACAAGACCTGGGAGGGCTGCATCGGGGGGGCGATCGCGGGCACCGCCGCCGGGACGTACCTCCTCGTGGCCACTCCGCTCGGGCAGGTGTACCCCGGCGTCCCGGTCCCGGCATTGCTCGGCTTCGCCTTCCTCGTTACAATGGCGGGGCAGCTCGGGGACCTCGTCAAGTCGGTCTTCAAGCGCTGGGCCGGGGTGAAGGACTCCGGCCGGCTCCTGCCGGAGTTCGGCGGGATGCTCGACATGGTGGACAGTTTCCTGGTGAGCATCCCCGTGGCGCACCTGGCGGGCGCGGGGCTGCTCCTCCTCTTCTAGGGGACCCGATGGAACGCGGCATCCCGGTGGCGGACAAGGACGAGGCCGCACGCCTCTTCGGCCCCATGGACCGCCACCTCAAGGAGATCAAGAAGGCCACCGGCGTCGACATCATCTACCGCGACGGCGAGATCCGCGTGCGCGGGCTCCGGCCGGGCGTGGAGCGCGCGGTCCGAACCTTCGAGAAGCTCC
>JAHFOZ010000131.1:0-3392 GCA_023261405.1 Planctomycetota bacterium | reverse complement strand
TCCAGGCGCTCGTGCACGTCCGCAGGGACTCCCCCCGCGCCGCGGGGGCCATGCCCGGCAACGTGTTCCGTCCCGACGTGGGCGTCTCCGGAAAGTCGGACGGCCAGGCGCAGTACCTGAAGGACATGGGGGAGAACGACATCGTCTTCGCCATCGGCCCCGCGGGCACCGGGAAGACCTTCCTCGCCGTGGCCAGGGCGGTCGAGGCGCTCAAGGCCGGCAAGGTCCGGCGCATCGTCCTCGTGCGCCCCGCGGTGGAGGCCGGCGAGCGCCTGGGCTTCCTTCCCGGCGACATCCAGGCCAAGGTGAGCCCCTACCTGCGGCCCATCTACGACTCGCTCAACACGTTCCTCGAGTTCGGCCAGCTCAAGCGGCTGATCGACACGGACGTCGTGGAGATCTGCCCGCTCGCCTACATGCGCGGCCGCACGCTCGACGAGGCGTTCATCATCCTCGACGAGGCGCAGAACAGCACGAGCGAGCAGATGAAGATGTTCCTGACGCGCATGGGCTCGAAGTCCAAGATCGTGATCACGGGGGACATCACCCAGATCGACCTGAACCCCGGGAAGACGAGCGGCCTCATCGAGGTCCGCGACCTCCTCAAAGGCATCCCGGGAATCGTCTTCACGTATCTCACGAAGGCGGACATCGTCCGCCATCCGCTGGTGCAGAGAATTGTCGACGCCTACGAACACCATCGACGCCGATAAGCGCGAAAGCCCGCTGCATCCCGGCGTGACGCTGGAGCGGCGGCTCCCCGCGTTCTACGCGGCGTTCTTCTACGCATTCCCCGCCGCGATCGCCTGGGTGTGGCTGAACGGCGTGAACGAGGGCCGCTCGGCCGAACTCTGGCGCCCGGAGGCGCTCGGGTCCGGCGCGGCCGTCGGCCTGGGGACGGGGCTCGCCATCACGGGGGCGACGATCCTCTGCTCCCGCCTCTTTGCCTGGGCGCGGCGGCTGGAATCCGAGTTCGGCTGGATCCTGGGCGCGCAGCGGCCCTGGGAGATCGCGTGGGTGGCGCTGCTCTCGGGGATGTCGGAGGAATACCTGTTCCGCGGCGCGCTGCAGGAGAAATTCGGCCTCTGGGTGGCGGCCGCCGTCTTCGCCGTGATCCACTGGCCGCTCAACCGGAACTGCATCGCGTGGCCCTTCGTGGCCGGCACGGTGGGGCTCGCGCTCGGCGGGCTCCGGATCTGGACCGGGGCGCTCTGGGCCCCGGCCATCGCCCACGTGGTGGTGAACGCGGTCAACCTGGCGCGCATCACCCGGCGCTTCCGCGCCTGGGACGAGACGCGCGTGGACGACTACATCGGGGGACGACGACCGTGAGCCGGACGTACACCAGCCCTTTCGCCGATCGGTACTCCTCGAAGGAGATACTCGAGGTCTTCTCCGCCGACCGGAAGTTCCGCACCTGGCGCCGGCTCTGGATCGCGCTGGCGGAGGCCGAGCGGAAGCTGGGGCTCCCGATTTCGGAGGCGCAGGTCCGGGAGCTCAAGAGGCATGCCGATGACGTGGACTACCCCGCCGCCCGGAGGTACGAGGAGCGGCTCCGCCACGACGTGATGGCGCACATCCACGCCTGGGGCGACCAGTGCCCGAAGGCGCGCGGGATCATCCACCTGGGGGCCACGAGCGCCTACGTGGTCGACAACACCGACCTCATCCTGCTCCGCGACGCCTACGCCCTCGTCGAGCGGCAGCTCGTCAACGTGATCGATCGGCTCGGGGCGTTCGCGGCGAAGACTGCGGACCTTCCGACCGTGGCCTTCACGCACTTCCAGCCCGCGCAGTTCACCACGGTGGGGAAGCGGGCCTGCCTCTGGATCCAGGACCTGCTCCTCGACCTCGACGAGCTCGGGGAGCGGCAGCGCTCGCTTCGCTTCCTCGGCGTCAAGGGGACCACGGGGACCCAGGCGAGCTTCCTCCAGCTCTTCGACGGGAACCACGCGAAGGTGAAGAAGCTCGACGCCCTCGTGGCGGAGGCCATGGGGTTCGGAAGCACGTATGCCGTGAGCGGGCAGACGTACTCCCGCAAGGTGGACGCCCAGGCGCAGGCCACGCTCTCGGGGATCGCCCAGTCCGCCCACAAATTCGCGAACGACCTCCGCCTCCTCCAGCATCTTCGGGAGGTGCAGGAGCCGTTCGGGAAGGAGCAGGTGGGGTCGAGCGCCATGGCCTACAAGCGCAACCCCATGAAGTGCGAGCGGATGACGTCGTTGGCGAGGCTCGTCCTCTCGTTGTCGACCAATGCGGCCTTCACCGCGGCCTCGCAGTGGTTCGAGCGGACGCTCGACGACTCGGCGGGGAAGCGAATCGCCCTGCCGGAGGCCTTCCTGGCGGTGGACGCCATCCTGCAACTCTACCTCGACGTGGCGACCGGCCCCGCGGTGAACCGGGAGGCGATCCGCGAGCACGTGGAACGAGAGCTGCCGGCCATCGCCACCGAGAACGTCCTCATGGAGGCGGTGAAGGCGGGGGGCGACCGGCAGGCGCTCCACGAGCGGATCCGGGTGCACACGATGAACGGGCAAGGAAGGGACGTGCTGGAGCGTCTAAAGAAGGATGATGCATTCAAGGCCGTCCGCAGCCGTCTGGACAAGATGATGAGACCCGGCGAGTACGTCGGGCGTTCGCCCGAGCAGGTTCGGGAGTTCCTCCGGGAGGAAGTCGGGCCCCGGCTCGCGCGGCGGAAGGGGCAGCTGGGGCTGCGCTCCGGGGTGCGGGTATGAGGCCGGCTGCGGCCCTGCTGCTCCTGGCGACGGCGGCATGCCAGCCGATCCCGCCGCGGCACGAGTACGTGGCGCACATGACCAGCGAGGAGTTGAACGCCCCCCCGGGGTCCAACGCGGTGAAGGCGAAGATCATCTCGGACGTGCGCATCTGGAGGCAGCTGGAGAAGAAGCTGGCGTACGGCAAGCCGTTCTGCGAGGGCATGTTCTATCTCGACGGCTACGTCCGGTGCAAGAAGGACGAGTCCGAGCTCGAGATTTATTACTTCCCCGGGGGACCGGAGGACTCGCAGCACCGCGTCCAGGAGAAGGCGTACTTCTGCCGCGAGGAAGGGGTATACTACTATCATTATCTCGGCGGCCCCCGGAAGCTGGACGCGTGGCTGGGGCCCTACAAGCTCGACCTGAAGGTCGTGAGGCCGGCCGAGTCGGACCAATAGAAGTTCGGAGGGTGACGTGATGAGGCAGGCTCTTCTCGCGGGGATCCTGGTTGCGGCCATGGCCGCGGCGGCCGAGGCGCAGGCCCCGTACGGGTACTCCAGGCAGGACCACAGCAGCTCGCCGACGCTCACGTACACATCGGGCTATGGCTACCGCACCGGCTATGGCGCCGGCTATGGGACAGGGTATGGCACCGGTTACGGAGTGGCCTATGGA
>JAHFOZ010000564.1 GCA_023261405.1 Planctomycetota bacterium | reverse complement strand
GGTTCCTGAAGCGGCGCGTCCTCATCGTCGACTGGGACGTCCATCACGGCAACGGCACGCAGGACATCTTCTATGAAGACCCCTCGGTGGGGTACCTCTCGACCCACCGGGTGCCGTTCTATCCGGGCACGGGGGGCGCCGGGGAGCGCGGGGCGGGGAACATCATCAACCTTCCGATGACGGTGGGGACCTCGCGGAAGAGTTTCCTGGGGCAGTTCGAGGCCGGCGTGAGGAAGGCGGGCGCGGAGTTCAAGCCGGAGTTCGTCCTGGTCTCGTGCGGGTTCGACGCCTTCGAA
Organism: Planctomycetota bacterium; assembly: GCA_023261405.1. Classification (GTDB taxonomy): domain Bacteria; phylum Planctomycetota; class MHYJ01; order MHYJ01; family JACPRB01; genus JACQFK01. Next base: position 2,825 of record JAHFOZ010000564.1, on the reverse strand, counting down.
GGGGACCCCATCGGGGGGCTCGGGCTCAAGCCGGAGGACTACCGCACGATGACGGACATTGTGCGTGCGCTCGGCGCGCCGGTGGTCTCGGCGCTCGAGGGCGGCTACAGCCTGGAGGGGCTGGGGCCCTGCGCGGAGCAGCACCTCCTGGGGCTTCTGGCCTGACCGCCGGGTTTTTCGTCCCGGTAGGCCGGTCGTGCCGCATACTCTGAATGTCGGAACGGACCTCTGATTTAAGGTGAACGGCGATGATCCACACGGCATGGTGTCTGGGCATCCTGGCCGCGCTTTCCGTGCAGGCGAAAGACAATCCCGAGTACGAGCACTGGGCGAACTGCAAGCCCGGCTCGTGGGTGAAGTTCAAGATCGAGGGGGAGATGCGGGGCCAGAAGTTCGAGATGACCGAAACCGCGAAGCTCCTGGAGGTGACGCAAGAGAAGTGCGTGGTGGAACACACCCGTGCCGGAAAGGTGGGACCCCAGGAACTCCCCCCGCAGGTGCAGAAGGAAGACGTGAAGGCGAAGGACGAGGAGCCCGACAAGGTCCTCAGGGAGGGCGAGGAGGAGATCGAGGTGGACGGGAAGAAGTTCAAGTGCAGAGTCATCGACCTCGAGAAGGCGAAGGACAAGTCCACGATGAAAATCTGGGTGACGAAGGAGATCCCGGGCGGCGTGGTCAGGGGTGAAATCAGTCCTCCCCCGGGCCAGAAGGGGGTGATGAAGATCACCTCCGTGGGGTGGGAGAAGAAGTAGTTCCCCGCCGATCAGGACCCCACGTGAGTTCAGGTGGATAGCCGGGCAGGTTTCCAACCACAAAGGCAAGACTCGAAAGGGGCGCTGGGTGTCCTCGCGCCTGTGTGGTGAAATCGGTGCTCACTCATCGAGTCGGAGATGCTTAGAGCAGGGTCCGGCCGGCGCGGCACATCTGCACCGCGAGGCGGATCGCGGCGATCATGGGGGCGGGATCGGCGATCCCCCGGCCGGCGATGTCGAACGCGGTGCCGTGGTCGGGCGACGTGCGGACGAAGGGGAGGCCGAGCGTGACGTTTACCGCGTCGGGGTGCATCGCCTTGATGGGGCCCAGGCCCTGGTCGTGGTACATGGCGACTATCGCGTCGCAGGGGCGCTTCCAGACGGTGTCGGCCGCGTAGGGGCCCTCCGCGCGCACCCCCTCCTTCCGGGCCAGCTCGATCGCGGGGGCGATGGCGTCGATTTCCTCGGTGCCGAACTCGCCGCCCTCGCCGGCGTGGGGGTTGAGGCCGCAGACGGCGAGCCGGGGCTCGAGGACGCCGAACCGCTCACGCAGGCCGCGCTCAGTCTGGCGGATCACGCCGAGGACGCGGTCGGCGCTGATGAGGCCGGGGAGCTTGCGGAGGGACACGTGGGTGGTCACCAGCGCCACGCGGAGGTCCCCGGCCACGAAACACATCACCGGCAGCTTCACGCCCGCCCGGGCCGCCAGGTGCTCGGTGTGGCCCACAAAGGGGACGCCGAGTTTCGCGATGCGCTCCTTGGAGACAGGGGCGGTGACGATGCCGTCCACCTTCTTCGCGAGGGCGAGGTCGATCGCCTGGTCGATCGCGGCGAGGGCCTCGCGGGCGCCGCCCGTGCGCGAGCCCAGCACGGCGATCTCGGCGTCGTAGGATTCGCGGAGGGCCTTGTCGACCACCTCGGGGCCGATCCCCGCCGGATCTCCGAGGGTGACGGCGAGCTTGGTCACTCCTTGAGGAGCGTGTCGGGGAGCTCGAAGTTGGAGTAGACCTTCTGGACGTCCTCGCTGTCGTCCAGGGCCTCCATGAATTTGAGGAGCTTCCTCCCGGCCTCCTCGTCGACCTTGACGGAGTCGCGGGGGAGCATCGTGATCTCGGGGACGGCGCTCTTGTACTTCGCGGAGAGGGCCTTCTTGACGCTCTCGAAGTCGGAAACCGCGGCGGTGATGAAATACTCCTCGCCCGCGGTCTCCATGTTCTCGGCGCCGGCCTCGAGGACGTCGTTCATCATCTGGTCCTCGCCGGCGGCGGACACGGGGATGCGGAGGACGCCCTTGCGCTGGAACATGAAGGAGACGCAGCCCGCGCCCCCGAGGCTGCCCCCGTGGCTCTCGAAGAGCTTGCGCATGTCCGCGGCGGTGCGGTTCTTGTTGTCGGTGAGCGACTCGACCATGAGCGCCACTCCGCCCTGGGCGTATCCCTCGTAGTTCACGGACTCCAGCGCCGCACCCGCGATCTCGCCGGTGCCGCGCTTGATGGCGCGCTCGATGTTCTCGCGCGGCATGTTCTCGAAGCGCGCGCCCTCGATGGCGAACTGCAGCTTGTGGTTCATGTCCGCGTTCCCGCCGCCGTCCTTGGCCGCCACCTGGATGGCGCGGGCGAGCTTGGACCACACCTTGCCGCGCTTGGCGTCGGCGGCGCCCTTCTTGTGCTTGATGGTCGCCCAGTGGGAATGCCCTGACATGGGGATGATTATAGGCGGGCCGCGCGGTCGAGTCAAATCCAAGGTCGAACTCTTGAGCCCCCCCCGGGCTGCGGTTATAGTGTCCGCGATGATCGGTCCGAACTTCTTCGTCTACATCGCCGGGCAGGGGAAGCGCGACGACGCCAAGGTCCCCTCGTTCGCCGCGGTGATGAGGCTTTCGCTCTACGACGCGAAGGTCATGCTCGGCGCGCCCGGCCCGCGGAAGGTGGGGGCTTTCGCAAAGGAGGAGGAGGCCCAGGTTCAGGCTCTCGAACTCCGGCAGGCGGGCTTTGTTGCCTTCGTGGTGGACAAGACGCGGTTCTCGCGGGCGCCCAAGGTCTTCCGGGCGCGCAGGGCGGTCGAGGTCCCCAT
>JAHFOZ010000563.1 GCA_023261405.1 Planctomycetota bacterium | reverse complement strand
TTCCAGCGCCGCCGTCCTCTTTGACCTTCTCGGCGACCGGGAAGCGGCGGCCTACTTCTCCCGCATGGCGACCGCGGCCTACGCGGAGCGGGAAAGCGGCCACACCGGCAACTATTTCAACGTCCTGTGGGCACTTCCCGGCGTCTCCCGCAGCGGAGCGGCGGCCACGGGCGCGTACCTGAAGGAGCAGTCCTGGTACTACGACCTGCTGAGGGGTTGGGACGGACGCTGCCTCCATCAGGGCATCCCCGGCGAGGAGCGCGACAGCTACGACGGCTGGGACTGCACCGGCTCCTACCTCCTCGGCTTCGCCCTGCCTCTCAAGAAGACGATCCTGACCGGCCGGAAGCCGAGCGTCGTGCCCCCCCTGTCCCCGGCGCAGGCGGCCGAGACGATCGCCGCCGGGAGCGACTTCACGTACTGGGTTCGGGACACGTTCTACGACGGACGGGACACGGAAAGACTCCTCGCCGACCTCGCCAGCTGGTCTCCGGCCGTGCGCAAACGCTCCGCCCATTCCCTGGGCCGCCGGGAGGGCGACGTCGTCCCCCGCCTGCTCAAGATGCTCGGCGGCACGGATCGGGACGCCCGCTACGGCGCCTGCGAGGCCCTCGGCCGGCTGGGACCGAAGGCGGACGCGGCGGCGGGCCCGCTGCGCGCCTTGCTGGTCGACCCGGACCCTTGGCTGAGGCACCTCGCGGCCGAGGCGATCGCCTGGATGGGGCCGGCCACACGCAAGGCCGCCGTTCCCGACTTGATGCGTGCGGCGGATCGGAAGGATCCGGCGGATCCGCGCGGGCGCGTCCAGGGAAAGCTGGCCGAATCCCTCTTCTCGCCATCCCCCGGGCAGCGGGAGCCCAAGAGCATCCTGGCCGATTCGCTCGAGGGAGCGGACAGGACCCTGCTCCTCGCCGCGATCAAGACCCTGCTGCAGAACGAGGATGGTCGGATCCGCGGACTGCTGAACCGGGTCTACTCCAAGCTGGAGCGGAAGGATGTCGCCGCCCTGCTCCCGGACATCGTGGAGGCGATCCGCAAACCCGCTCCCAGCGGAGAGATGTTCGCCGACGGGATCCGGCTGGCGGGCCTGGACCTGCTCTCGGCTCTCCGGATCCGCGAGGGGATGGAACTGGCCGTAGACTTGATGGAACCCGACCGCTGGGGGCAAGGCAACCGGATCCCGCGCTGCGCCGCCGCCCTCGGCCGCTACGGCAGCCAGGCGAAGGCGTTGCTCCCCCGCCTGCGGGAGACCCGGGACTCGATCATCCGGAAGGACCGGAAGGAGAAGGAGAAGAACGCCACGGCGGTGGCGCTCGAGAAGTGCATCGCGGCGATCGAGGCGGCCGAGGGTTCCCCGGCGCTTCGGGGCCTGGAGGAGTACCGTCGAGCCCCCGACCTCCCACGATAGAGCGGCCCCTGGTATTCTGGTGTCGGCCGTCCGCGCCGACTATACATAGCGTGCCCCTTCCTTGATGAGGCCGACATGGCGGCGGACGATTCGGAGGCGCTGCGTACGCTCGCGGAGCGGTCGGGATTCCGCCGGACGGGCCGGACCGACGAGGTCGAGCATCTTTCCCGGCGCTTCGCGGAGCGGTGGCCCGACGCCGTCTGCAGCTTCGAGTACGGCCGCTCCGCCGAGGGCCGGCCGCTTCGGGCGCTTGCGGCCTCCCGCTGCGGCACCCTGTCGGCCGAGACCCTGCGGGCCCGGGGCATCCCGGTCCTCCTGATCCAGGCCGGCATCCACCCCGGTGAGAGCGACGGCAAAGACGCCGGATTCATGGCGCTGCGCGCGCTGCTGGAAGACGGGTCTCCCTCCACCCCGCTCCGGGACGTTGCGCTGCTCTTCGTTCCCGCCTTCAATACCGACGGCCACGAGCGGGTCGGTCGATGGAACCGTCCCAACCAGGCGGGCCCCGAGGAGACGGGATGGCGGACGACGGCGCACAACCTGAACCTCAACCGCGACTACATGAAGGCCGACGCGCCGGAGATGCGGGCGATGTTACGCCTGTTGAACGAATGGGATCCGCTCGTCTGCGCGGACCTGCACGTGACCGACGGCGCGGACTTCGAGCCGGACGTCTCCATCCAGGCGGAGCCGATCCACCAGGGAGACCGTGGGCTTCGCGCGAGCGCCCTCCTTCTGAGGGGCCGCTTGATCGAGAAGCTCGCCACGCAAGGTTCCCTCCCGCTCTCCTTCTACCCCGACCTGTATCGAACCGACGACCCCTCGTCGGGATTCCTGCTCACCGTGTATTCCCCCCGCTTCTCCACGGGCTATTTCCCCGCGCGCAACCGCTTCAGCGTGCTGGTCGAGACGCACTCCTGGAAGGAGTACGCCACGCGCGTCCGGGTGACGCTCAACACCCTCCTCGGGCTGGTCGAGCTGACGGCCCGCCACGGCCGCGACTGGCTCGACCAGGTCCGCCGGGCCGACCAGGCCGGGCGGGAAGCGGGAGGGAGGGACTTCGAGCTCGACTATGCCGCGGGATGGCGCGAGCCGATGTCCGGCGCGGCCGCGTCGGGCTCGGAGGACGCCGCCGCGGACGTCGCGATGATCGATTTCCGGGGCTACGCCTACACCCGCGAGCGCTCGGACCTCTCCGGGGGCTGGAGGACCACGTACGATCCGAAGACGCCGCAGATCTGGCGCGTCCCGTTCAGGAAGAACACCGCGCCCTCGCTGGTGGTGCGGGCGCCGCGGCTGGGCTATCTGGTCCCTCCGGGGTACGCGCAGGAGCTGGGGGAGAAACTGGCCCTGCACGGCATCGCCGCGCAGCCGTTCGACGCCGGAGACGTGGAGCGGGAGCTGGACGTCTTCCGGGCATCACGGGCGGTCTTCGCCCCCCGGCCTTTCGAGGGGCGGATGCGGGTGGCCCTCGAGGGGGAGTGGCGGAGCGAAACTCGCCGAATTCCGGCGAACTCCCTCCTGGTGCCGATCGCTCAGCCCCGCGCGCGGCTGCTCATGGGATTGCTCGAACCGCGGGCGCCCGACTCTCTCGTGTCCTGGGGCTTCTTCAACGCCTGCTTCGAGCAGAAGGAGCATGTCGAGCCCTACGTGGCGGAGCTGCTGGCGCGCGAGATGCTGGCCGCCGACCCCCGACTGGCGGAGGAGTTCCGGCGT
>JAHFOZ010000130.1:9465-11516 GCA_023261405.1 Planctomycetota bacterium | reverse complement strand
GGCCGGCGGACCGTGAAGTCGGGGCCGGTCATCAGGGCGGGGGGGGTGGCGCGCCGGCCGGCGATGGCGAGGGCGATGCCGCAGAGGATGACGGCGCCGCAGCCCGCGAGGCGGACGCTCAGCGGCTCGCCGAGGAAAGCCACGCCCCCGAGCGCCGCGAGGGGCGCCACCGAGATCTGGACGATGGCCGCGCGGGTGGACGTCAGGCCGCGGAGCGCGGCGTACCAGGCGGCGTACCCGAGACCGGACGCGAGGGTCCCTGACACGACGGCGAGGAGCGCGCCTCGCGGCGTGATCGTGAACGGACGAGCGGCGAGAGGGGCGACGGCGAGCGCGAGGAGCGCGAAAACGACGGAGCGCGCGAAGTTGCCGGCGTTGGCCTCGAGCGGGGGGCCTGCACGGCGGCCGCGCACCGTGTAGACGCCCCAGGCGGCGCCGGCGAGCGCCATGAGGGCGGCCCCGAGCGGGTCGGGGGCGGCGCTGCCGGGACGATTCAGGCCCACGAAGCCGCCCAGCGCGATGACGAGCCCGGTCCACTCGAGCGGCCGCGGGCGCTCTCCCTGCCAGAGGCCGATCCCGATCAGGGACATCTGCACCGTGCCGAACAGGATGAGCGCCCCGGCGCCGGTCGGCAGGCGCAGGTAGGCGATCGAGAACGCGAACGCATAGGCCGAGAGTGCCGCTGCCGAGACCCAGCTGCCGCCCGTGCCCCGGCCGCGGACCAGAAGCAGCAGCGCGGCGGCCCCGCTCGCCAGCCGGATCGACGTGAACGAGACGGCATCCATCGCGCCGCCCGCGAGCGCCGCGCGGCAGAGCAGCGAGTTCGACGCGAACGCCACCATCGCGGCGGCGGTGAGCAGGGCGATCCAGGCGGGTTTCACGGGGTGGCCCCTCAGCGACGGGCGGTACGAAGGATGGTATGCCCGACAGGACTTGAACCTGTAACCTCCTGGTTCGTAGCCAGGCGCTCTATCCAGTTGAGCTACGGGCACCCGTAGAGGGGTGCGGAGGCCTAGTGTACCCCGGGACGCCTCGTTTTCAAGGACAACTTCCCGGGCCCGCGGGATGAAATATTTCTCTTGACCCCGCGCGACGGGGACACCCATAATGGGCCCCCATGGTTTCGGAGGGGAGGGGAGCTTGACCATGGCTGCCGACACCACCCCCAGCCGCGTCGTGAGCATCACTTGCCCGTCGTGCGGGGAGGTCTACGAGACCCCCGAGCGGGTGGGATCCGTGCTGCGCAACGCCGGGTACTGCGTCAACATCACCTGCCTCGAGGACCTCACCGGCGAGCCCCTCGACCAGGTCTACTCCCGCTCCCGCGGTACCCGGCGCTTCGCCGACCGGGCCGCCTCGGCCTGACCCATCCTGTCACAGACAGGCGCTAGAATATCCCATCGGCATGGAACTCGTCACGGGTCCGTTTCGCCCCGCGCTCGAGGGCGCCTTTCGCGAGACTTTCGCCCGGCTCCGGAAGGACGATCCCCTCGGCCCCCTCGCCGTCATCGCCCCCTCTCGCCGGCTGGCGGAACGCCTGAAAGAGCTGGCCCTGGAGGCCGTCCCCGAGGGGTTCGCCGCCGTCCGCTTCTTCAACCTCTTCTCCTTCGCGAGAACCCTCTACGACGAGGCCGCCCCCCCCGGCTTCTCCTTCGTGGACGACGACCTCGTGCCCGAACGGCTCGTCGAGACCATCCTCCGCCTCCACTTCAAGGATGCCCCGTACCTCTCCCGCGCCGCGCTCGCCCCCGGCGCGCTGCTCGGCGCCCTCCACGAGCTCAAGGCCGCGGGCGTCAGCCCCGAACGTGCCCTCGAGCAGATCCCCGAGGGCGAACTCGGTGTGGACGAGGCCCCCAAGCTCGCCGAGATCCTCTCCCTCCACAAACGCTTCGCCGACGAGCTCCGCCGCCGCCGCATTCACGAGCGCTCCGACGTCGTCCGCGTCGCCGCCGAGGCCGCGCCGCGCTCAGCCTGGCTGGGCTCGCTTAAGCGCGCGATCTACTACGGCTTCTACGAACTCGACCAGAACCAGATCGACCTCCTCCGGGAAG
>JAHFOZ010000130.1:0-9455 GCA_023261405.1 Planctomycetota bacterium | reverse complement strand
CTTCTTCCCTTACGAAGACACGCCGGACTACTCGTATGCGAGGGACTTCCTCGAGACCATCGTGAAGCCTCTCGTCGCCACCTCCCGTCGCGCCGAAGCCGACGCGCCGCCCCCGCGCGTCCGCCAGATCGCCGCCTCGGGCGCGCACGACGAGGTCTGGGCCGCCGCCAAAGAGGTCCTCCGCTGGTCCGACGGGGGCGTCCCGTTCCACGAGATCGGCGTCGTCGCCCGCACGCTCGACCCCTACCTCGACCTCGTGGAGACGGTCTTCCGCGACCACAAGATCCCGTTCGTCTCGAGCGCCACGCGCCGGCTCGACCGCGACCCGCAGGTCAAGGCGGCGCGGCTCCTCTTTTCCCTCGGCGACTTCGGCCGCGGCGACGTCCTGGACCTCCTGCGCTCGCCCTTTTTCAAGCGGCCCGGCGGCGACCCGGAGCTCTGGGACCAGGCCTCGCGCCTCATGGGCATCGGCCACGGCGCGGAGGAGTGGCGCCGCCGCCTGGGCGCCGCCGCGGGGAAGGACTGGGCGTTCTCCGCCGGTGGCCGGGCCGACCCGCGGAAGTTCAGCCTGCCGCGCGCCGAGGTCGGCTTCTTCTGGGACTCCGTCCGCTCGCTCCTCGACTGGCCCGAGCCGCCCGACGGCTGGAGGGCCTACTCCGAGTGGGCCCTCGAGAGACACCGCCGCTTCCTCGAGCCGGACCCGCGCCTCTCGGAGGCCATCGATTCGCTCGCCGCGCTTGAGGGCTTCAAGCTGGACGATCCGCGGGGCGCGCTCCTCCGCCGCATCGCGGAGCTTTCCGAGCCGGCGGGCGGGAAGGCGGGCGTCCGGGTGCTCGACGCCATGGCCGCGCGCGGGCTCTCCTTCCGCGGTCTCGTGGTGCTGGGTCTCAACGAGCGCGTCTTCCCGAGGTTCATCCTCGAGGACGCGTTCCTGCGCGACCCGGTCCGATCAAAAATCTATCATCGCATGGGTTGCCGCATCCCGCGGAAGCTGGAAGGCTACGGGGAGGAGAAGCTCCTCTGGACCCTGCTCCGCGGCGCGGCGGACGATCTCGTCCTCTGCCACCAGCGCTCCGACGAGAAGGGCCGCCTCCAGATCGCCTCCGAGTTCCTGCCGCCCGGCGAGCGCCTCCAGGTGGCGCGGCGCCCCTCGGAGAGGCTGGCGGAGACGCCCTTGCAGCTCCTCACGTCGCGCGAGGCAGCGCTCCGCACCGGCCAGGGCGAGGCGCTCGGCCGCGCGATGGGGCGGGATGTGTCGGGGCTCGTGACGGCCGGCGAGTTCCTCCGCGCGGTGGAGGCCCGCGGGCCGCTCACGAAGTTCGACGGGCTGATCGACGCGACGGGCTACTGGCATGCCCTGGCGGGGCACGGGATCTCGCCCACGGCGATCGAGAAGCTCGCGGAGTGCCCCTTCCGCTACTTCGCCTCCAAAGTCCTCGACCTCGAGGAGCTCGAGGAGCCGGAGGGGGAGGACCAGGTGCGGCCCGTCGAGATCGGGCAGATCTACCACGACGTCCTCGAGCAGTTCCACAAGGGGGGGAAGCTCGAGGAGGAACTGGACCGGGCGTTCGCGGGTCTCGAGAAGCGCCGCACGATCCGGTACCCCGTGCTCTGGGAGGTGGAGAAGGGTCGCGCGCGGAAAATCCTTCGCGCGTTCGTGGACGCGGACGACCTCTCGACGTTCACGCCGAAAGGGTTCGAGCTGGAGCTCAAGGGCGAGCTGCCCGTCCGGGCCGGGGGGCGGAAGACGGTGACGTTTCGCGGCTTCCTCGACCGGCTCGACGTCGGGCCCAGGGGGGCGTTCCGGATCGTGGACTACAAGCGGCGGAAATCGTCCAAGTACGCGTGGATCATGGAGACAGGGGTCTTCAAGAAGGTGGCGTACCTGCAGCCGCCGCTCTACTTCCTGCTGGCCGCGCAATCGATGCCGAAGGCGGACCCGGCGGCCTCGAAGTTCGCCTATCTCTTCGTGGAGCAGGTTCTCGAGGGTGAGAAGTGGGAGATGGAGCTGGACGGGGAGGACTTCTGGGGACGGCGGGAGGAGTTCCTCGACAAGCTTTCGGAGCTGCTGGAGACGATCCCGCGCGGCGAGTTTGCGATCCGTCCCGGCGACGCCTGCAAGCACTGCGACTACCGCACGATGTGCCGCAAGTCGCACCTGCCGACGCGGTTCCGCGCCCAGGAGGCGCGCACGAGATGAATCAAATGGTTCCCGGGGATCAGGCGGAGCGCGACGAGGCGCTCCGGTCGAGGCAGAACCTGTCCATCATGGCGGGCGCCGGGACGGGGAAGACGACGCTCCTCGTCTCGAAGATCCTGGACAAGGTGGTCCATGAAGGCGTGGAGCTGACGCGGGTCCTGGCGCTCACCTTCACGGAGAAGGCCGCCAACGAGATGCGGAAGCGGCTCCGGGAGGAGCTCGGGAAGGCGGGGAAGACGGGCGGGCTCGACCGCGCGGAGATCGGCACCATCCACAGCTTCTGCGCGCACGTCCTGCGGCAGTTCCCGGTGGAGGCGGGCGTGGCGCCCGATTTCAAAGTCGACGAGGGCCAGGCCTTCCGGCGGCTCTTCGAGGAGAAGTGGCCGCTCTGGCTCGACCGCGAGCTGGGGCCGGCGGCGCGGCGGCCGCGGCAGTGGACGCAGGTCCTGGAGCGCGTCGAATTGGGGGAGCTGCGAGAGCTTGCGGAGGGGCTCTCGTCGTTCTCGATCCCCGACGACCGGGGGGACGCCGCGGCGACGCTGGCCCACTACGTCGGGGAGGCGGCGGCCGAGGCGCCGGACCTGGAGGAGGCGCTTCTCGGCAAGGCGGAGCCGCCCAAGCGCAAGCCCAAGGGGGCGACGGCCCAGTATGGCTCCGCGCTCAAACTGGTCGAGGACATCGGGCGGATCGACGGGAAGCTCACGGGGCTGGCCGTCTCGCTCGTCTCGGAATTCGCCCGGGAGTTCCGCCGCGAGTACCTCGAGGCGGGGTACGTCTCGTTCGAGGGCATGCTCGCGCTGGTCCACGAACTCTTCCGGAGCAGGGAGTTCCCCGGGGTCCTCGAGATCCTGCGCCGGAAGTACCAGTACATCCTCGTGGACGAATTCCAGGACACCGATCCCGTGCAGGTGGAGATCATCCGGAAGCTCGCCGAGGGGGCGGACGACGAGCTCATCCCGGGGCGGCTCTTCCTGGTGGGCGATCCCAAGCAGTCGATTTACAGCTTCCGCGGGGCGGACATCGTGGCGTACCAGGAACTCGCGGACCGGATCCTCGCGGGGGGCGGCCGTGAGGTCGTGCTGCGGACGAATTTCCGGAGCCACGCGGGGATCCTGAAGCTCGTGAACGACGTCTTTTCCGGGATCATCAAGGAGCGGGGACGGCTCCAGCCTCCCTACGCGGCGATCGAGGCGCGGGAGGGGCGCGAGCCGGCGCTGCCGGCGCCGCATCTCGAGGCGATCCTCATCCGGGGGGCGAAGGCGGCGGAGTCGCGCGAGATGGAGGCGGAGGCGATCGCGGACTGGATCGGGGCGCACCCGAAGGTCCCGCTCAAGGAGGTCGCGATCCTCTTCAAGGCCCTCTCGGACGTGCCCACCTACATCGAGGCGCTGCGGTCGCGGGGCATCCCGTACATCGTGCACGGCGAGAAGTACTTCTACGGCACGAGCGAGGTGATCGATTTCGTGAACCTGCTGCGGGCGGCGGCGCATCCGCACGACCGGGTGGCCGTGGCGGCGGTGCTGCGGTCGCCGTTCGGGGGGCTCTCCGACCAGGAGCTGTACGAGCGGCGGCGGGACCTCGAGCCGCGCGCGGACTCGGATCTCACGATCCTCCGGCTCGTCCACGGCTGGCACGGGCTCTCGGGGCGGATGGGGGTGGCGGAGCTCTTCGACCGGATCTTCGAGGAGGGCTGGGCGCTCGAGATCGCCCGGGCGGGGTACCACGGGGAGCAGGCGGTGGCGAATCTCCTCAAGCTCCGGCAGCGGGCGGCGGAGCTGCAGGCGCTGGACGGCTGCACGCTGCGCGAGTTCCTCGAGGTGGCCGCGCGCGCCGTGCGCGATATGGAGGAGGAGGGGGAGAGCCCGCTGGCGGACGAGAAGATGGACGCGGTGAGCCTGCTGTCGATCCACCGGGCGAAGGGCCTGGAGTGGCCGGTGGTGATCCTCCCGGACCTCCACCGGCGGGGCGGGCGGACGGACGACCGGGTGCTGCGTTACGACTGGCCCACGCAGACCCTGGGAGTCCGGCTGGGCGACGCGGTGGACGCGGGCGGCGCGGCGCTCTCGTACCTGGACCGCGAGCGCCGCCGCGAGGAGGAGAAGCGGCTGCTCTACGTCGGCATGACCCGGGCGCGCGAGGCGCTGGTGATGCTGGGGAGCGAGGACGGCGACGCCAATTCCTGGATGGACCTTCTGCTCCCCCATCTCGAGAAACAGGCCCGCGTGACCCGCCTTGACTACCGTCCCAGCCGCCTCAAGGACCCGCCGCCTCCCCCCGATCCCGAGAAGCCCGACTGGCCTTCGTTCGTGTCCCTCTGGCGCGACCGCGAGAAGCGCTCGACCCCCCCGGATCGCTTCACCTCCCCCTCCCGCCTCGAAGAGGAGGGGAGAACTGATAAAGTAAACCGTTTACTTTATCATATCTCGGAGTCCCGGGGCTCGGAGGTGGGGACGGCGTGCCACCGGGTGATGGAGGGGCTCGACTTCGGGAAGCCGGAAATCCCGGAAGGGACCGACCCCGAGGCCGCGGAGATTCTGCGGGGGTTCTTCAGGAGCGACGCGTTCCGGGAGCTGGCGAAGGCGGAGATCCTGGCGCGGGAACTGCCCTTCGTCTACCGGCGCGGGGAGCAGATCGTCGAGGGGGTGGTCGACGTGGTCTACCGGCTCCGCGGAAAACTCTACGTGGGGGACTACAAGTCGGATAAACTGATGAAGCCGGAGGAGTACGCGCTCATCAAGGAAATCTACTCCGAGGCGGTGCGGCGGGTCTTCGGGGAGAAGCCCGAATTCGCGCTCCTCTACCTCCGGCACGGGAGAGCGGTGGAACCATGATCGAGGCCCTCTGCGTCGCGGGAGGCGCGGCCCTCGGCGCGACGGTCGTCTGGCTCCTTCTCCGGGCCAAGCAGGCGGAGACCCTTTCCGCGGAGCGCGAGGCGCGCGCCCGGCTGGAGACCCAGCTCGAGGAGAACCGGAAAAACCTCGTCGAGCAGAAGAAAGTCCTCGACGACGCCCAGGCCCGTCTCGGCGATGCCTTCAAGGCCCTCGCCGGGGACGCCCTCCGTGCCTCGAACGCCGAATTCCTCAAGCTCGCCGAGCAGGCGCTCCAGGGGCAGCTGGCCCGCGCGGGCGGCGACCTCGAGCTCCGCAAGAAGGCCGTCGAGGACCTCGTCAAGCCCATGCAGGAGGCCCTCAAGCAGTACCAGGAGAAGGCCGATGTGCTGGAGCGCGAGCGGCAGCAGGCTTACGGCGGGGTCACGACGCTGCTGCAGTCGGTCGTGGCCGGTCAGGAGAAGCTCAAGCTCGAGACGGGCAACCTCGTCTCCGCCCTCCGCCAGCCCAACGTCCGCGGCCGCTGGGGCGAGCTCACGCTCCGCCGCGTCGTCGAGCTGGCCGGGCTCTCCGAACACTGCGACTTCACCGAGCAGCAGAGCGCGGAGGGGGAGGACGGCGCCCTCCGGCCCGACATGGTGGTCCACCTCCCGAACCGCCGCGACATCGTGGTGGACTCGAAGGCGGTGCTTGCCGCCTACCTCGAGGCGCAGGAGGCCCAGACCGACGAGGCGCGCCAGGCGGCCTTCGTCCGCCACGCCATGCATCTCCGTGAGCGCATGAAGGCCCTCTCGGCCAAGCGCTACTGGGACCGTTTCGCCGAGTCGGCCGAGTTCGTGGTGCTTTTCGTGCCGGGCGAGCCCTTCCTCGCCGCCGCCGTGCAGCACGACCCTTCGCTCATCGAGGACGCGTTGACCCTGAAGGTCGTCATTGCCACGCCGACGACGCTGGTGGCCCTCCTCAAGGCGGTCGCCTACGGGTGGAAGCACGAGCAGATGGCCCGGAACGCCCAGGAAGTGGCCGAACTGGGCAAGAAGCTCTTCGAGGGCATCGTCATCTGGGCCGGCCATCTCCAGAAGCTCCGCGGGACGATCTACGACTCCGTGGTGAACTTCAACGCCGCCCAGGCGTCCCTGGAGGCGACTGTCCTCCCGCGCGCCCGCCGCATGAAAGAACTTGGAGTCTCGACCGGCAAGGAACTCCCCGATCTCGAGCCGGTCGACAAGCTCCCCCGCGCCGTCGATCCCCCCCGGCTCGAGTAGGGCGGCCCTGAGAAATCCCTTGCCGCCCTGGGGGGCCCCGCTAGACTGGTCAGACCACTTGTTGAGGGAGGCCGGGGGTGCCCTTCCGCGCGCTCGCGCCTCCGGGGGCTTCGACTCGCAAGTTCGTGACGCACTGTCCCTGCAGGCCAGACCTGGTCCCGAACGTCTGCGGCTCAGTACCGGGGAAGTGACGGCCATGTCGAGGTGGTTCGTCTACAGCGTCGTCGCGATCGTGATCTGGGGCGGCTGGGGGCTCATCGGCAAGGAGACGAAGCTCGACCCCCTGCTCATGACGGCGCTCTCGACGATCGGGGTCGCGGGGGTCGCGGTCTTCCTGCTGTTCTCGCCCGGGCTGAAGACGGGGAAGAACCACGGCCGCGGCATGGCGATGGCCTTCATCACGGGGATCTTCGGGAACTTCGGCAACCTCACCTACCTGAAGGCGCTCAAGGTCGGGGATGCTTCGCTGGTGGCCCCCTTCACGGCGCTCTACTCCGCGGTGACGGTGGCGCTGGCCTTCGTCCTCCTCCGGGATCGGATGAACCGGGTCCAATGGGCCGGCTTCGTGCTGGCGCTCACGGCCGTGGGCCTCTACAGCACTATCGGATCGGACGCGGCGAAGCAGGGCTTCGTCGTGGGCGATTGGATGCTCTGGGCCTCGGGCACGGCGGTCTGCTTCGGCATTGCCGCCGTGACGCAGAAGATCGCCACGAACCACATCTCGAACGAACTGTCGCTCGTCTGCTTCGCCGCGTCCTACGTTCCGGTGGGCGCCGCCATCCTCATCCTCGGCGGGCCCTTCGACTGGGATATCCCCCGCATCGAATGGATCTGGGCGCTACTTTATGGCGCAGGCATCAGTGTCGGGACTCTCGTCCTCTTCGCCGCGTACCGCTGGGGGAAAGCCTCGGTCGTCACGGCGCTCACCGGTCTCTACCCGGTCCTCACGGCGATCCTCGCCCTGTCCCTGCCGCGTTACGGCGAGCCGTACACGTCGCTCAAGGGCGTCGCCATCCTCCTGGCGGCCGCGGCGGGCATGGCGCTCACGTGGGAGGAGAAGAAGGCGGAAGCGGGTGCTTGAGGTCGTCGCCGACGACGACCTCTATATCACCACGGCCGCGGACCCCTGGTCCGGCTCCCTGGTCCCTCCCGGATACGACGCCTCCCGGCCCTCAGGCGGCTCCCTCTATCGCATCCGCCCTGGGGTTCACGGTCGCTTCGAGCACCGCGCGGCCCTATAATCAACTGGAAGACCATGGGCCGAGAGATCGTCTACTGCTTCAAGTGCCAGACCCGCCTCATGTCGTCGGACTTTGACCAGGGCGGGGCGGTCCGCTTCTCCGACCGCGTCGCCTGCGTGCCCTGCGCGAGCGAGCACATGGCCTCGCTGCCGCCCGAAGAGCGGGAGGCGGCGGTCAAGCCGGCCCGGCCGGCCACGCGCGCGGTCGCCTCCATGACGCCCCGCCGGCAGACGCCGCCCTCCGCGCCCGCGGCGCCGGCGAAGAAAGCGCCGCTCCTGCTCCTCGCGCTCGCGGGCGGCGCGATCGTCGTCGTGGCCGTCGTCCTGCTCCTCTCGGGCGGCGGGAAGCCTTCTCCTCCTCCCGAGGAGCCGCCGCCGGTCCGCGAAGTCGTGAAGCCCGTCGAGCCTCCGAAGGAAGACCCGCGAGCGGTCGCGGCCCGGGCAGCGGCCGACAAGGCGGAGAAGGAGAAACACGACGCCGCGGAGGCGGAGCGCCGGCGGAGGATCGCGGCCGCTGCACTCGCGAAGGAGACACTCGAGCGCGTCGCGGAGGCCTACGCTCCCCTCAAGGCGCGCGCGGAAGAGGCCCGCCGGAAGGGCGACGTGGCGGAGGAGAAGAAGGCGCGCGACGCGGTGGTCGCGCTGGGGTCGGCTGATCTCACGGCGGACCTCGAAGCGCATCTGGCCGGCATCCTGGTTCCGAAGGCGATGAGCCCGGAGATGAAGGCGTACCTCGTGCGGTGGCAGGAGGCCGCGCTGCGCGCCGGGGGCCGGGAGCTCGAGGCGGCGGCACAGGAGCTCGAGCGCGCCGCGAAGGAGTTCCAGGACGAGGAGGTCAGGCGCGAGGCGGCCGCGGACGCCGCGGCATGGAGGAAGCTCCAGTCGGTCGTGACCGGGGCGCTCAAGCGGCTCACGGAGCTGCAGCGCGGCCAGACCGTCACGCTGGAGGTCGTCGACGACAAGGTCACCGGGACGGTCGTCCAGGCCGGACCGGCGCGGATCGAGCTCACGGACCCGGGCGGCGCCGCGCGGGTCGTGGAGCTCGAGGACCTCTCGATCGCCGCGCTGGTCGAGCTCCTGAAGGAGGGCGAGCCGAAGCTGCTCGCGATCGGCTGCCTGCTCGGGGGCGACACGGAGGCTGCCGAGCGCTTCGCGGGGGACCAGAAGGAGTCGATCCCGGCGCGCTACTGGGATCACGCACCGATCGCGAAGGCGAAGCGGCCGCGTCCGGCCCCGCGCGAGCTCGAGGCCCGGAAACTGTTCCACGAAAGCGGCCGGGAGTCCCGGACGCTGGAAAGCCTGGGGGCCGCGGTGGGGAAGGCGAGGACGCTGCAGGCCGACTACGCTGACACGCGGCTGGTGAAGGCGGAGCGGGCGGAGATCGAGCGCCGCGCGGGGCTCGGCCGCGAGTACCTTTTCGCGGCCGCGGAGCTGCGGAGCTCGGGCGGGTTCCGGCGGGCAAAGCACGCGAAGGCGGGCACGGCGTGGACCTGCGGCCAGGACACCGAGGACGTGCAGAACACGTGGATCGAGGTCCGCTTCGCCGCGGTGCCGGAGGCGGCCTACAAGATGTGGGTGTACGCGGGGGCCTGCTGCGCGGAGACCTTCGCATTCGACTACCAGGCCACGGAACTCCCGGGGCCGAACCCGAAGAACCCGAAGGAGACGGTCCTGATCGAGCCGGGTGGGAGCTTCGCGGCGCCCGTGAAGCATGGGATCCGTTACTTGAAGAGCACCCACGCGGCGCACGGCGGCCCCAAGGAGCCCGCGCGCTGGGAGTGGGTGCCGATCGTGCTGCCGAAGTTCGCGTCCCCGGGCCTGAAGAAAGTAAGGATCCTCACGGGGCAGAAGGGGTTCTCGGTGGCGTGGGCGTGCGTGAGCGCGTCGCGGCCCGGGCCGCCGGGCGACGCGGAGATGAAAGAGGA
>JAHFOZ010000562.1 GCA_023261405.1 Planctomycetota bacterium | reverse complement strand
CGAGCGAGCGGACGAAGGCGTGCTCGGTCACCTCCATGTAGCGGAAGTAGCTCGAGAAGTGGACGAGCCCCGCCAGATCCGTGTCGGCGAACTCGACCCGGTGAACCATCCTGAACTCGCTGGCCATCCCGTCCCCTAAGTGAGTCCCGGTGGAAACTCAGGCATGCGTCCAACCCCCCAGACACCCAGACCCCGGGACTCCTGCGGGGGGACTTGGTGTCTTCGTGTCTTTGTGGTGAAATCGGTGCTCACGAGTCAAGTCGGACATGCTCAGGCCTTCCCCGGGACCGCGGGCTCCGGCAGCCGCGCGAACTCCCCCACGGCCGTGAACAGCTCCGTGAAGTCCCGGAAGAGGTTGCCGATGAGGCAGTCCGTCACGTCGCCCTTCAGCTTCGGGTAGCGCAGGATCAGCTCGCGCATGCTGAAGGCCTCGTCGTAGAAGGCGTACACGAGCTTGCGCATGGACTCCATGCCCCGCCGGACCTGCTCCCCGTAGGCGGCGAACCGCGCGGCGCTCACGTCCCCCGCCCCGAGGGCCGCGTGGACGGCATCGGCCGCCAGCTCGCCGCCCTTGAGCGCAAGGAAGACGCCCGATGAGAACACCGGATCGAGAAACCCGAGCGCGTCGCCCGCCAGGACCAGGCCGTCCGCGGCGCACTGCGCCGACCGGTAGGACCACTCGCTCGTGACATAGAACGGGCCCTCCGGAAAGCCGGGGACCTGGATGCGGCGGCCCGGAGCCAGGTGCCGGGCGATCCAAGGGTTGCAGGCGGCCTCGCGGTCGAAGATGGCCGCGGGGTCGCGCGTGTCGCGGAAGAGATAATCGTGTTCCGCCACGACTCCCACGCTCACGAGGTCGTCCGGCAGCGGGATGTACCAGAACCACTGCTTCTGCGGGAGGAACGCGACGGTGGTCGCGGCTTCGTCCATCCCCGGGTCGCGCAGCGCGCCCTTGTAGTAGGTCCAGAGGGCGATCTTCTTCAGCGCGGGATCGGAGACGCGCCAGCGGTTGCGGTTGATGCCGAGCGCGTCGCGCCCGCTCGCGTCGATCGTGAGGGGCGCTCGGAACTCCAGCGCCTCTCCCGACTTCGCGACGGCCTTCACGCCGCAGACCGCGCCGCCCTCCCGTAGGAACTCCTGGGCCCGCGTCTCCTCGAGCACCTCCGCGCCCTTCGCGCGGGCGTTCTCCAGGAGCATGTGGTCGAACTCGCCCCGGACGACCTGCCACGTGGTCGAGGCGGCATGGTCGAAGTGCTGGAAGAAATAGAAGGGATGCGGCATCTTCCCGTCCTGGGTCACGAACTGGACGCTGTACTTCTTCGGGAAGTGCGACGCCTTCATCTTCTCCGCGAGCCCGACGCGCTCCAGCGGAAAATAGCAGTAGGGCATGAGCGACTCGCCGACGTGGAAGCGCGGGAACTTGTCCTTCTCCAGGAGGAGCACGCGGCGGCCGTGCATCGCGAGCACGGCGGCGGCCGTGGAGCCCGCGGGCCCCCCGCCGACGACCAGGACGTCGTAGGCGTTCATGCGTAACGCGCGTCGCGGTGCGCGGGCAGGAAGAACTCGTGGACGAGGCGGTCCACCTGCAGCAGGCCGGCGCGGTCGAGGCGGAGCTCGTCGCCCTCCCCGGAGAGATGCCCCCACTCCCGCAGCGTGGCGAGCGGCCGGGCCATGCGCTCCCGCAGATCCGTGCCGAACTTCCGCCGGAAGTACCCGGCGTCCACCCGGCCCAGCTTGAACTGGAGGATGAGCTCGCGGATCATCCGCTCCTCCGCGGTCGGCGTGAGGGCGCGGTGGATGGGCAGCCGGCCCTCATCGAGCCCCTTCAGGTAAGGCTCCCAGTTGTGCTCGTTCTGGTAGTGCGTGCCGCCGATGTGGCCGAACGACGCGACCCCCAGGGCGACGAGGTCGCCGCCGGTCCAGAGCCGGTCGCGGTAGAGGAACTTCGTGCGGCCGGGATCCTTCACCGCCGTGTAGGCGCTCGTGACCGCGTACCCCGCCGCCTCGAGCCGCTCGAAGGCGGAGGCCGTCCAGCGGCGCTTGGTGGCCCAGTCGGCAACGGGCGCGACCTCGAGTCCCTTGGCCTTCATCTCCTGGTAGATGGTGGTGTTGTAGGGAATCTCCATCTGGTAGATCGTGACGCTGTCGGGCTGTAGCTCGAGGAGCTTCCCGACCGCCCCCTCCCACTTCGCGTCGGTGTCCCCCATCATGCCGGCGATGAGGTCGATGTTGACCTGCGGGAATCCCGCCGAGCGCACCCAGTCCCAGGAGCGGTCGATCTCCTGCGCCCCGTGGGCCCGGCCGTTGAGCTTGAGGATCTCGTCGTCGAAGTGCTCCACGCCGAGGCTCAGGCGCGTCACGCCCATCTCCCGGAGATAGCGGAGCTTGGGCTCGCTCAGGGTCCCCGGCTCGCACTCGAAGGTGACCTCTTCCACGCGGTCCCAGGACAAGACCCGCTTCATGCCCTCCGAGAGGGCGGTCAGCTGACGCACCGAGAGGTACGAGGGCGTGCCGCCCCCGAAGTAGATGAAGTCCGGCTTCCGACCCCCGACGAACGGCAGGGCCGCCGCGAGCGCGAGTTCCTTGAGCGCGGCGTCGAGGTAGCCCTGGATCTGCTCGGCGTTCTTGTCCGTGTAGACGCGAAAGTAGCAGAAGTGGCAGCGCTTCCGGCAGAAGGGGATGTGCAGGTAGACGCCCAGCGGCGTCCCCGGCGCCGGCGGCCGCCCGAGCGCGGCCAGGGCGTCCTTCACGTGCTCCGGCTTCCAGAACGAGTATGGGGGATAGTTGGAGACGAAGTAGTTCCCGACGGACGTCTCGGCGACCGACTGGGTCATGCCGGTACCTTACTCCCGGAGAGGGCCGAATGGTAGAGCGATTCGAAATCCGCGGCAGAGACCGGGCGGGGATTGAACTGGGCGGTCCACTGCGCGGCGGCCTCGACGGAGAGCCCGGGGACGGCGCCGGGCGTCACCCCGCACGCGGCGAGGGAGGACGGGATCTCCGCGACCCGGAGCAGCTCCTCGAGGCGCGCGGCGAGTTCCGCGGGGGAGCCGGCCAGCTCCCGGTACGCCTCGCGCGCCGACGCCTCCTCCCCGTTGAATCGGACCACGTGCGGGAGCATCACGCTCACC
>JAHFOZ010000561.1 GCA_023261405.1 Planctomycetota bacterium | reverse complement strand
TTGCGCGCCACGGCGCTCCCGCCGCCGGGATGGGTGGCCAGGACCACGCGGGCGGCGAACTCCTTGACGTGGGAGGCGATCGGCACCTCCCGCGCCAGGGCGCGCATCTCCAGGAGGTCCTTCCCGGAGAGCACCTGCTGCGGCTGGGGTCCCTCCGTGCCCGTGGTGCGGTCGATCACCTCGACGAGCTCCGTGAGCGTCGACGCGGGGACCTCGATCTTGAAGACGAAGCGGTCCACCTGCGCCTCGGGGAGCGGGTAAGTGCCCTCCATCTCGATCGGATTCTGGGTGGCCAGCACGAAGAACGGCTCCTCAAGCGCGTAGCGGGTGCCGCTCACGGTGACGGCCTTCTCCTGCATCGCCTCGAGCAGGGCCGACTGCGTCTTGGGGGTCGCGCGGTTGATCTCGTCGGCCAGCACGATATGGCCGAAGACCGGGCCCTTCTGGAACTGGAACTGCTTGCGGCCCTGCGCGTCCTCGACCACGATGTTCGTCCCCACGATGTCCGCGGGCATCAGGTCGGGCGTGAACTGGATCCGGGCGAAGCGCAGGTTGAGGCACTGCGAGATCGTCTTGACGAGCAGCGTCTTTCCGATCCCGGGGACGCCCTCCAGGAGCGCGTGGCCGCCCGAGAGGATCGCGGCGATCACCTGGCGGACGACGGCCTGGTGGCCGACGATCGCCTTGGCGATCTCGCGCTCCAGGGCCTCCACGTTCGCGCGGAACTTCGCGGCCTGCTCTTCGATGGTCATCGGGAGTCCCTCGGGTCTTCTGCAAGCGGGGGCGTCCATTTCACCACAAAGGCACGAAGACACGAACCGGTCCCCGGAAGGCCCGGATCGGAACGACCCCTTGGTGTCCTGGTGTCTTGGTGGTTCATTTCGCGCTCGCGCGCTGCCTAGTACTGCTTGCGGAGCCGGGAGGACGGGATGTTCATCTCCTCGCGGTACTTGGCGATGGTCCGGCGGGCGGCGGAGATGGCGTGCCTCTCCTTGAGGAGCCGCACGATTTCCAGGTCCGAGAGCGGGTTCTTCCGGTCCTCGCCGTCGATGATCTCCCGGATCTTCTCCATGAGGGCGAGCCGGGTCCCCTCGTCCTGGGGCTCGGCGCCGGGCGAGGAAGGGAAGGCGGGAAAGCCGCCGGGCGCCGCCTCGGCCCGGGGGGCCGCCGAGGCGAAGAAGAACTTGAGCGGGAAGATCCCCCGCGGCGTCTCCACCCACTTCTCGGAGATCGCCCGCGACACGGTGGAGAGGTGGATGCCCAGCGCGTCGGCCACCTCCTGCATCTTGAGCGGCCTGAGGTGATCGATGCCCTCCTCGAAGAATTCCTTCTGGTGCTTGAGGATCTCGTTCGTGATGCGGTAGATCGTGCCGCGGCGCTGCTCGATCGCGGTGATGAGCTTGCGGCCGGCGTCCATCTTGCTCCTGAGGAAGTCGCGCTCGCTCTTGTCCAGCTTGCGGTCCTGGAGCAGCTCTCCCATGAGGCGGCGCTCCTTGTCCTGGAGCTTCTCCCCCTTGAGGAGCTCGGTGATCTTCTCCCGGTCCCCCGGCATGATCCGCTTTCCGCGCGCCAGCTCCGAGAGGAGATGCTGCTCCTCTCTGGAGAACCGCCCCTCGCGGGAGATCGAGCCCACGAAGGCGCGCTCCTCGGCGCTCAGCTTCCGGTCGCGGAGCATGTCCTCGTAGTTCCGGTTGATCGAGATGGGGGGCAGCCAGCCGTCCTCGAGGATGATCTCATAGCGGCCGTCGACCTGCTTGATCATCACCTCGGGGTAGACCTTGGGGACCTTGTCCCCCGAGTAGGTCGCGCCGGGCCGGGGGTTCAACTTCCCCATCTCGGCGATGAGGATCTTCACGTCCTCGAGCACGGCGTTCGGGTCGGGTTCCCCCTGGGTGTAGTTGAGGAACCCCATCACCTCCGGGTCCGCGATGAAGGCCTTGACGATCTTGGGGAGGCGGTTGGCGCCCATGTCCTCGATGTGGTTTTCGATGAGCTTGCGGAGGAGGGGATAGAGCGTCCCGGATTCGTCGAGCTGGAGGAGGAGGCACTCCTTGATCGACCGCGCGCCCACGCCCCGCGGCTCCATCGACTGGATGATGACCACCGCGCGCTCCAGCTTCTTGAGGAGCAGCTCCGGCGGCTCGGACTTGTGGTCGCCGCCCAGGGAACCGGCCATCTCCTCGAGGGAGCAGGGGATGAAGCCCTGCTCGTCGACGTTCTCGATGACGTGTTCGCAAAGCTCCCGGGTCTCGTCGTCCACCTCCAGGATGGCCAGCTGCGACTGGAGGTGCTCGCGCAGGGAGGTGCTCTGGGAGCAGAGGTTGTTCAGCATCTCCATCCGGCGCTCGGCGTCCTCCGCGGAGTCGCTTCGGCGGGTGCGGCGCTCGCTGTCGGCCAGCTGATCCTCGAAGGATTCGAGGGCCTCGCGCTTGGCGGTTTCCTCGGAGGACTCCTCGGGCGCCTCCTCCCCCTCGTCGCGGGCGGCTTCGACCTCCTCCACGTCCCCCTTCTCCTCGAGCGTGGGGTTCGCCTCGAGCTCCTCGAGGATGTGCTCGCGGAGATCCATGAGCGGAAGCTGGAGGAGTTCGAGGTTCTGCAGCATCTGCTGGGAGAGCTGCATCCGCTGCTCGAGGCGCTGCGAGAGGTGGACTTCCATCCTCATGTCAGAACTCCCGCCGTCCCGAGAGGGCGTCGCCGACCACGGTGCGGTCGGAGTACTCGAGGGTGCTGCCGGCCGGGATGCCGCGGGCGATGCGGGTGACCGGGACGGCCGCGCCGAGCGCCTTGTGGATGTAGAAGGCCGTCGCGTCGCCCTCGGCCGTGGGGTTCGTCGCCAGGATCACTTCTCGGACGCCTCCCTTTTTCACCCGGTCGAGGAGCCGGGGGATGGTGAGGTTCTCAGGCCCCACCCCGTCCAGGGGCGCCAGGTGACCGTGGAGGACGTGATAGCCTCCCCTGTACGCCCCCGTCCTCTCGATGGCCCAGAGGTCCCGCGTCTGCTCGACCACGCACACGGTGGCGTGGTCGCGCCTGGGGTCCGCGCAGACCTCGCAAGGATCCTTCTCGGTGATATTATAGCACCCCCCGCATGACTTGACCTGCTCTTTGAGGTCGCGGATTGCGGACGCCAG
>JAHFOZ010000129.1 GCA_023261405.1 Planctomycetota bacterium | reverse complement strand
GCCGCCCCTTCGACTCCCGCAGATGCCGCCCCGCGGCCAGAAAGAGCCCCAGGGCCGCCGTCCCCAGCACGATGGCGATCGAGGACAGCACGAAGGCCGTGCCCCGTGAAAGGTCGACGTCGAAGTTGCGAACCCGCGTCTCGTCCAACCCGCGCTCCACGAGGACCGCCACCGACGCGCCGCACACGGCCAGCATGCACCCGAGCGACGCGAGGAGCGCGAGCACCGCGATGATGCTTGTACTGGGCTTGGGAGGCGGAGATGCCGCGACCTCGCCGGTCGGAGACGCTGCCGGGACGCCCGACTTCGCGCGGAGGTGGGCCTTCCAGAAGTCGAGCGCGATCGCCATCCCCCAGAAGACCGCCACGCAGACCCACAGGAAGATCAATCCGGTGAAGATCGAGACGAGGAGGAGCGCGGCGTTCACGATCGCGTAGACGCCGACCCTCTCCACCTGCTTCGGGTCGAGCCCGCGCGCCACGTCCTTCACGGTCTGCAGGTTCAGCGGGACGGGCCCGGGCTTCGGGGGCACGACGCCCGTGATCACGTCGCCCACGTCGGTGCCCATCTGGCTCGCGCGCTGGTAGCGCTGCTCGGGGTCCCTCTCGAGCGCCTTGAGGACGACGTCGTCGATCCGCACGTGGACCTGGACGCACTTGGAGGGCAGGTCGAACTTCCCCACGGGCAGCTCGCCCGTGAGGAGCTCGTAGAGGACCACGCCCATCGAGTAGATGTCCGCGCGGTGGTCAACGGCCTTCAGGCTGTCGCGCTGCTCGGGCGCCATGTACTCCACGGTGCCCATCACTACGTTCGTCTGGGTCAGCGGCACGGAGACGCCCTCGCCCTTGACGATCTTGGCCAGGCCGAAGTCCGCCACCTTGGCGACGCCGGCGCGGTCGATCAGGATGTTGGCGGGCTTGATGTCGCGGTGGATGATGCCCTTCGAGTGTGCGTACTCGAGGGCCTCGCAGAGCTGCGGGACGATCTTGAGCGCCTGGTCGGCGGGCAGCTTCTTGTGCGACAGGAGGTCGCGCAGGTTCACGCCGTCCACGTACTCCATCACGAAGAAGTAGATGGAGCCCTGCACCCCCATGTCGTGGATCGCCACGATGTGCGGGTGGCTCAGGTTGGCCAGCGCCAGCGCCTCGCGCTTGAAGCGGTTGATGAACTCCGGGTCGGCGGCGAACTTCGGCGGGAGGACCTTGAGCGCGACCGTGCGGTCGAGCATCGTGTGGCGCGCCTTGTAGACGGTGCCCATGCCGCCGCGTCCGAGCAATCCCTCGAGACGGTACTGCCCCAGGAGGGTGCCGGGACTGAGGATCTCCTCGTCCCCAAGACGCTCGGGACGCCGCTCGCCGTCCGGGGGACTGAGGGCGGGATCGGAGGCGGCGGAATAGGGCACGGTGGCGGCCTGTCCCGCGACGCGACCCTGGCCGCAGTCGGGGCAGAGGACCATCCCGGCCGGGGCCACTTCACCCGGGAAATCAAAATCCTTCCGACATTGACTGCAGGCAAGCTTCATGGGCATCCTGACATGAGCAATTCCATGGCCACGCGGCGCCCGGCCATACGCGCGCAACCTGCTGATATCCAATCTATTGAAAGACGGCGTCGCACGCGGCCATCCCCGCCTGAAAGCTTCTTTAACCTCACCTGCAAGCTGCTTTCACTCGAGGCCATAATCCCTGAGTTTCTTGTTCAGGGTCGGCCACGAGACCCCCAGGAGCTTGGCCGCCTCGCCCTTCTTCCCCCCCGTGATCTCGAGGGCCCGGCGCACGCACATTTTCTCCGCCTCCTCCAGGTTGACGGGGAAGCCCTCCGGCGGAGGCGCGGAGGCGGGGTGGCGGATCTCGAGCGGGAGCGCCTTCTCCTCGAGGATCGTGCCGTCCGAGAGGATCGCCGCCCGCTCGATGACGTTCTCCAGTTCGCGCACGTTGCCCGGCCACGCATATCGGCCCAGGGCCTCGAGGGCCGGCGCGGCGATCCCGCGGATGATCTTCTTCGTCCGCTTCCGGACCCGCTCGAGGAAGTGGTGGGCGAGCAGCGGGATGTCGTCCTTCCGGTCGCGGAGGGGAGGGATCGCGATCGTCACGACGCCGATCCGGTAGTAGAGGTCCTCGCGGAAGCGGCCTTCCTTGATGGCCTTCTGCAGGTCCTGGTTCGTCGCCGCGACGATCCGCACGTCCACTCGGATCGGCACCGTGCCGCCCACGCGGTAGAACGTGCGCTCCTGCAGCACGCGGAGCAGCTTGGACTGGAACCCCGGCGAGAGTTCCCCGATCTCGTCCAGGAAGAGCGTGCCGCCCTGGGCGGACTCGAACTTGCCCGGCCGCGCGCGCTGCGCCCCCGTGAAGGCCCCCTTCTCGTAGCCGAAGAGCTCGCTCTCGAGCAGCGTCTCCACGAGCGCCGCGCAGTTGAGCGCTACGAACGGACCTTCCCGGCGGCCGCTCACCGTGTGGATGAGGCGCGCCAGGACTTCCTTGCCCGTGCCGCTCTCTCCCAGGAGAAGCACCGTCGAGTCCGCCGGGGCGACGCGCTCGGCCAGCGCGATCACCTCGCGCATCCTCGGATCGGCGGCCACGCCGCGGAAGCCCTCCCCGGAATCCGGGTCGGGCGCCGCCAGGCGCGCGTGCCGCTCCGCGTTGTCCAGCGCCGGTCCCGCCAGCTGGGCCACGGCGCGGAGAAGGTCGAGGTCGGGAGCCGCGAAGGTGCGCTCCTTCCGGCGGGAATCCGCGTAGAGGATCCCCAGCAGCTCGCCCCGCCTCAGCAGGGGGACGCAGAGGACCGAATGGATCCCCTCCCCCACCACGCTCTCGCGGTCCCGGAGCGCCTCGTCCCGGGGCACGCAGGCCACGAGGAGCGCCTCGCGCCGGCGCCGCGCGCGGTCCAGGACCGTCCGCGAAAGCTGCACGCTTCCGGCCTTCC
Organism: Planctomycetota bacterium; assembly: GCA_023261405.1. GTDB lineage: Bacteria > Planctomycetota > MHYJ01 > MHYJ01 > JACPRB01 > JACQFK01. The sequence goes on along the minus strand of JAHFOZ010000129.1, from coordinate 8,600 downwards.
CGGCCCGCCGGCGCACCGCAGGCTCGGTGCCATCCTCCGGGATAACCACCGCGGTATCGGCGTCCAGCGCATCGAGCGACTCGGCCGCGATGCCCTCGAGCAGCGGCTTCATCTCCAGCGTCGAGCCAAGCAGGACGGCCAGGCGGAAGAGGCGGCGGAGGTGGGCCTCCGGGTCCGGGGCGGGCGCGTCGGCGGCGACGCTGGCCTGCACGGCCCCCTCGAAGTCCCCCATCCGGACCGTGGGCGGCCCTCCCGCGGCCCCGCCCGACTCGTAGGCCATGAGCGTGTGGCCGATGAGGACCTTGTCGCCCTCCTGGAGGAGCCGGTCGCGGACCTTCTCGCCGTTGACGAACGTGCCGTTGTTCGAGCCCAGGTCGATGACGACGGCCCGCCCGTCCACCACGAGGAAGCGGGCATGGTGGCGGGAGCAGGTCTCGTCGGCCAGCGCGAGGTCGTTGCCCGCGTCGCGTCCTGCCACGACCCCGCCCGCCAGGTCCACGATGCGGCCGGACTCGCGGCCGGAGACGATCTTGAGGCGCGGCACGGGTTCGATGATAGGCGAACCCGGGAGGGAATTGAACCATTTACGATTGAATCATTGACGATCTCCCTGCGAAAGCGCCGGGGCCGGCGCCTTCATGACGCGATCATCGGCACTGGAAGGGGATCTGTCCCCCGGGGGGCGGGGAACCTTTCAATCGACAATGACGCATTCGTCAATGGTGCAATCCCGGATTCAATCTTTGGTGTCTATATCGCGCGCGCTTTTCTCGTCCGAGAGGAAGACATCCACCGCGCCGGCCTGCATGCGGAGGAGCCGGCCCTCCGCGTCGACCCAATACAGGCGTTCCTGCTCGCCGTCGGAGAGGAGGAAGCGCCGCGTCTTCACGCTCCGCCCGCCGAACTCGATCGACTCCTCCCTGTCGAACTTCAGCGTGGCCGGCTTGGGCTGCTGCGGCTTGACCAGCTCGAGGAGGTCGAAGGAGTAGTCCTCGGTGCGGGGCAGGACGGTCACCAGCCTCAGGACGGCGAAGTCCACCATGAACTCGGGGCGCATCTTGTGCGCGACGGTGAGCCCGCCGCCCTTGACGACCATCCGCCCGTCCTTCGCCTGCCCCGCGAAGTCCACGGTGTTGTCCGGCGCGCTGACGTGCAGGGTGATCTCCGCGGGGGTGAGGAATTCGTCCTTCTCGCAGACGACGTGCGTCTTCACGGTGACCGATGCGTCCTTGGTCTGCTGGAAGAGCACCTCGTCCGTGAGGAGGATCTTCCCGTCCTTCTCCTCGGTCTTCAGGTGCGCCCAGCCTACTTTGAGAGAGTTCATGAAGACCGAGCACCAGCGGTCGCCCCACTTCGCCGCGGCGCCGGCCACGGCCTTCCGCGTCTCGAGCCTCTCGACCATGACCGTGAGCTGCTTCTTCGTAGGGCCGTCCCCGGCCTTCGCCAGGGCGTCGCGAAGCGGCGGCAGGGCGGCCTCGCCCGCTTTCAGGAGGTCGCGGCGCGCGTTCTCCGCCTCGTCCTTGTCGGCGGACTTGAGCTTCTCGATGAGGGCGGCCGGGGAGTCCTGCGGGGCGCTGGCCCTGAGCGGAGTCGAAGGGGCCGCGAGGACCAGGGCCAGCGCAAGGAGATGCCGCATGGGATCCTCCGTGAATGGACTTCCGATGCAGGGGATACCGGGAGGAGGCGCCGCCGGATTCAGGTTTCGAGGTCCGCTATTTCTTCCGCCACTGGCACCAGAGATCGTGGCTGTTGCCCGGCTCCATCGAGAGGATCTCGAAACCGTACCGGTCGGCCAGCTCACGGAAATGGCCCTTCGTGAAGAAGCGGCGGCGGTTCGTGTCCTGCGCGTCGGGCTCCACGCGGAAGACGGCCTGCAGCCAGCGGCGCAGCGAGTAGAGCTGGGCCATCTGGTAGATCAGGCGGGCCCCGGGAAGCAGCACCCGGGAAAGTTCCTGGAGGTACGAGTAGTAGACGGTCCGCGGGACATGATAGAAGACGGAGTAGGACCACGCGAAATTGAAGCTTCGGTCGGCGAAGGCCTTGAGATCGCTTCCCTCGACCCGGTGGAGCTTCACGTTGGTCTGGCCCTGGACGCGCTCCCCGGCCAGCTTGATCATCTCGTCGGAAACGTCCACTCCGTGGACCTCTCCGAAGCGCGGGGCGAGGTGCTGGAGGATGCGCCCCGCGCCGCAGCCGACATCCAGCGCCTTCCAGGCCTTCGTGTCCTCGCCGCCGAGGTACTTCAGGATCGTGTCGGCGTCGCGTCGGCCCGCCTGGACGTAGTCGTCCTCCATGCCGGTCCGGACCCCGCCGGTGTACTGCATGTAGCCCTTCTGCGCCCGCTCGTTCCACTCGCGGCGCATCTTGTCATCGATAGCGGGGTCGTCCATGGCGGGGCTTCCTCCTTGCAATGGCCCACGATCTTATGCGCCGGAGGCTGCACGATCAAGATCAAGGCCATACTCCCGGAAGTGCGACCTTCTGACCGGCCTCCAGGCTATCTGCCTGAATTGATCCCGTCCCCTCTTTCAACCTCGCCACGAAGCGCGGGATCTCCTTGGCGTGAATGGGTTTGAAGAATAGAAGTTTCTGAGCGAGTCGGTCCCAGGAATCTCCCGCCTTCGCTTCATAAAGCCAGGGTGTTTCCCATTTCATCTGCATCGGTGGCGTCCCGGTCAGCTTTCCTGAACGACGGATGCGCAGAATGGGGTCCGGCTCGTTGTCCCCCTCGAAAGAGGGGTACTGTGAAGCCTCATGATCCACCTTCACGCTGAACGGAAGAACCGTTGGTTGTAACTCGCGAGGTTCGGAAATGCTGAATCGGTAGCATTCGTTGACGCCGTAGAACCCCATGCGCCATTGGGTCAGCTCGGAGCCGTTCCACAGAACCTGCCAGCCACCCTCGGCACGGTGCCAGACGAGGACGACCGACGTTCCCTGATTCCCATGGACACCCCCCGGCACGCACGTGCAGGAGATCTTGAAAACGTCTCCCCACGTTTTCGACGCACCTATCCGTTCGGCGTGGTTGCAGGGCCCGTCATGCCTTCCCCGGGTGGGGCAAGCTGCTGTACCCGATACGAACTCACCCTCCAACTCCGAATTCAGCCAGTTCGTCGGCTCGTCCAGGATGACCCAGATTATTGATCCGTTTCTCTCGACGATGAAAGGCTGCGCAAGATCGAAGGTCCAGGATTGATCGCCCGACGCCTTGCACCAGAGCAGGAGCGACCTCGAAACAACGATGGTCGGTTGCGCCATCGAGATCAGCTCTTCCCAGGTGTCGGCGTGGAAACGCACCCGGCAGTCCCTGGGCACATCGTCCAGGCGGGAGACCTCTGCATCGGGAAGGGCGGGCGTGCTGCATGCGCCTAGCCTGATGAGGAGCAATGGGGCTGACCATCTCAGGACTGCCCTCAAGGACATGAGTCCCCCCCCTCCGTGATTCCGCCTCATTCTACCCTGTGGCCGCCGGTCATTGGGTCCCATCCTTGCACCTTTCCGGCTCATGAGACTTGATTCCCCGGGAAGCTTCCATGCCTCAATCGCCAATGGCCCGATCGCCCGATGGGTCAATCGTCCATGCTCCAATCGTCAATCCCCCTATCCTTGGGTTCTGTGGTATAGTGTCGCCCCGATGAGCCATTGGGGGCGACTCTGGCCCCTCCTGCGCCGCCACCGGGGGGCGTACGCGCTGGGGCTGAGCCTGATCACGGCGGCGGCGGGCTGCGGCATCCTCGTGCCGCGCATCCTCCGGCACGCCGTGGAGCGCCTGGAGCTGCACCAGGCCACCCGCGACTTCATCGTGTGGTCCTCCGTGGCGATCGCCCTGTTCGCGGTGGTCCGCGGCTCCCTCCTCTTCGGCGGACGCTACCTCATCCTCACGGCCGCCCGCCGCGTGGAGTACGACCTCCGGAACGACCTCTTCGCCCACCTGGAGACCCTCTCCGCCCGCTGGTACGACACCCACGCCACCGGGGACATCACCTCCCGCGCCATCAACGACCTCGAGGGCGTCCGGATGATGGTCGGCATCGGCATCATGTCCCTCTGCTCCACGGGCCTCCTCTCCCTGGGCGCGCTGACCTCCATGTTCCTCATGGAGCCGCGCCTCGCCGCCCTCTGCGCCATCCCCCTCGCCGCCATCAGCGCCGTCATGGCCTGGACCGGCGCGAAGATGCACGGCCTGTCCATGGGCGTGCAGGACCAGCTGTCGGTCCTCTCCAGCCGCGCCCAGGAGAACTTCTCCGGCGCGCGCGTCGTCCGGGCCTTCGCGCAGGAGGAGAACGAGGTCGCCCGCTTCCGCTCCGCGTGCGGGGAATACCGCCGCCGCAACCTCGAGCTGGCCGCGTGGCGCTCCGGCACCTGGGCGACGGTCCTCATCCTCGCGGAGGCCGCCATCGTGATCACCCTCTTCGTGGGCGGCCGCTGGATGACGGAGGGAACGTTCACCAAGGGCCGGCTCGCCGAGTTCACCGCGTACCAGTTCATGCTCGTCTGGCCCATGATCGCCATCGGCTGGCTCATCACCGTGGCCCAGCGCGGCGTCGTCTGCCTGAAGCGGCTGGAGGAGTTCTTCAACTCGAAACCCGAGACCGACGACGCCCGCGCGGTGGCCGGCGGGCCGCCCGTCGAGGGCCTCATCGAGGCCCGCGGCCTCAGCTTCTCCTACTCCCCCGACCGGCCCCCCGCCCTCCGGGACCTCAGCCTCCGCATCGAGCCCGGCAGCAAGGTCGCCCTCGTCGGCCGCACGGGCGCCGGGAAGAGCACCTTCCTCAACCTCCTCCTGCGCCTCTACCGCGTCCCCGAGGGCATGCTCTTCCTCGACGGCCGCGATGTCACCACGATCCCGCTCGCGGAGCTGCGCGCGGCGATCGGCACCGTCCCGCAGGACCTCTTCCTCTTCTCCGACCGCCTCCGCGAGAACATCGCCTTCGGCGGCGCGAACGGCGTGTCGGACGACGCCGTCCTCCGCGCCGCGGAAATTTCCCGCCTCTCGGCGGACGTGGAGCGCTTCCCCGGAAAGTACGACCAGCTCATCGGCGAGCGCGGCGTCAAGCTCTCCGGCGGCCAGAAGCAGCGCGCCGCCCTGGCCCGCGCCCTCGTGCGCGAGCCGCGCATCCTGATCCTCGACGACGCCCTCTCCAGCGTCGACGCGCACACCGAGCGGGAGATCCAGGACCGCCTCCGCGAGTACATGAGGGGCCGCACCTGCCTCGTCGTCACCCACCGCCTCGCCGCGATCACCGACGCGGACCACATCCTCGTGATGGACGAGGGGCGCGTGGCCGAGGAGGGCACCCACGCCGGGCTCGTGGCCCGCCGCGGGATCTACGCCGGGCTCTGGGAGAGCCAGAGGCTGGCGGAGGAGCTGTACCGGTCATGAGCCACGCCGCCGACCCGGAAGAAGACGCCCTGGGGAAGGCCTACGACGGCCGGCTCCTGCGTCGCTTCCTCGCGTACCTTCGTCCCTACCGGCCCGCGATCGGCGTCCTCGCCCTCTTCCTCACCCTCCGGGTCGGGGCGGACGTGGCGGGGCCGCTCGTCCTCAAGGAGGCCATCGACGGGCCCGTGGCCCGGGGCGACCTCGACGGGCTGGCCATGCTGGCCCTCCTCTTCGGCGCCGCGATCGTCGCCACGGGGCTCTTCGAGTTCGGCTACTCCTGGATGATGAACCGCGTGGGCCAGGGCGTCCTGCTCGACCTCCGGATGCAGGTCTTCGGCCACCTCCAGCGGCTCTCGGTCTCCTTCTTCGACCGCAACCCGGTGGGCCGCCTCGTGGTGCGCGTGACGAACGACATCGAGACCCTGCAGGAGCTCTTCACCTCGGGCCTCGTGGAGTTCGCGGCGGACCTCCTCATGATCGCGGGCGTCACCGCGGTCATGTTCTTCATCGACTGGAGGCTGGCGCTGGTGACGATGGCGGTGACCCCCTTCGTCGTGGGCGCGGCGCTCCTCTTCCGCCGGGTGGCCCGGGAGAGGAACCGCGAGGTGCGCAAGCGCGTCGCACAGCTCAACTCCTGCCTCAACGAGTGCGTCAGCGGAATGCGGACCATCCAGATCTTCGGCCGCGAAAAGCCGGTGCTCGAGAAGTTCCGCGGGTTCAACGCCGAATACCGCGATTCGACGGTCGCGGCGATCTTCTCCTACTCGCTCTTCTACCCCGGCATCGAGATCCTCTCCTACGCCGCCGTGGCGCTCCTCGTGGGCTACGGGGGTCTCAGCATCCTCGGGGGCACCCTCTCCTACGGCTCCTTCTTCGGCTTCTGGTACTGCGCCCAGAAGTTCTTCCAGCCCATCCGCGAGATCGCCGAGAAATACAACATCCTCCAGGCCGCCATGGCCTCGAGCGAGCGCGTCTTCAAGATCCTCGACACCTCGCCGGAGGTGGCCGACCGCCCCGGTGCCGTCCCCGCCCCGGCGCTGCGCGGCGAGGTGGCGTTCGAGAACGTCTCCTTCAGCTACGACGGCATCACCCCCGTCCTCGAGGACGTCTCCTTCCGCGTGGAGCCCGGGCGCAGCCTGGCGATCGTGGGCCTCACGGGCGCGGGGAAGACCACCCTCATCAATCTCCTGCTCCGCTTCTATGACCCTCGCTCCGGCACCGTCCGCATCGACGGCCGCGACGTCCGGGACAACGAGATCCGCTCCCTCCGCCGGCAGATGGGCCTCGTGCTCCAGGACGTTTTCCTTTTCGCGGGCACCGTGGAGGAGAACATCCGCCTCGACGTGGCCGCGATCAGCCGCGAGCGCATGGAGGAGACGGCCCGCGCCGTGAACGCCGACCGCTTCATCTCCCGCCTCCCGAAGGGGTACGCCACGGAGGTCATGGAGCGCGGCGCCCTTCTCTCCACCGGCGAGCGGCAACTCCTCTCCTTCGCCCGGGCCCTGGCCTTCGACCCGAAGGTGCTCGTCCTCGACGAGGCCACCTCCAGCGTGGACGGCGCCACCGAGCAGCTCATCCAGGAGGGGCTGCTCCGCCTCATGCGGGGCCGGACGTCGATCGTGATCGCGCACCGGCTCTCCACCATCCAGCACGCCGACCGCATCCTCGTCCTCCACAAGGGGCGCGTCCGAGAGGAGGGCACGCACGCGGAGCTCCTCGCGCAGGACGGGCTCTACCGGAGGCTCCACCGGCTCCAGTTCGGGCCGGGGGCGCCTTCGCCCGCATGAGGACCCGATTCCGCCGTATAATGTCTCAAGAGGAAGGAGGATCGCCACGCGCCTCGCCGCCCCCGTCCTGATCGCGTCCCTGGCCCTCCTCGGGTCCGCCCCCATGCAGGACAAGCCCCCGGCGCCGGGCCCCGCCCCCTTCCGGGAGATGTCCCCGGAAGTGGCCGCCGCAGCCGAGCGCGGCCTTGCCTACCTCGCCAAGACCCAGAATCCGAGCGGAGCCTACGGGTCGGGCAGCGCCCCGGTGGCCACCACCGCCATCGCCGCGATGGCCTTCCTCCAGGGCGGCCACCTTCCCGGACGCTCCAAGTACGGGGAGAACGTGAAGAAGGCCCTGGGCTTCCTGCTCAAGTGCGCCGGCAAGAGCGGCTACATCAACGAGGGGCAGATCCGGGGAGCGGGCGGCTCCGGGATGCACGGCCACGGGTACGCGGCGATGTTCCTGGCCGAGGTCTACGGCATGACGGGGGACATCCCGGACCTCGAGACCGACACCCTCAAGGAGAAACTCACCGCCGCCATCCGCGTGATCGAGCGCGGGCAGTGCCCCAACGGCGGCTGGAACTACGACCCCACGCCGAGCTACGACGAGGGCTCGGTCACGGTGACCCAGGTGCAGGCCCTCCGCGCCGCCCGGAACGCCGGGATCAAGGTGGACCAGCGCACGATCGAGAAGGCCGTGGAGTACATCAACAAATCCACCGACGGCAGCGGCCAGACCCGCTACAGCCTCACCTCGGGGGGCCACACGTCCTTCGCCCTCACGGCGGCGGGCATGAGCGTGCTCAACTTCCTGGGCGCGTACGACAACCCCAAGATCCGCAAGGGCCTCGACTCGCTCCACCGCACGAGCCCCGGCGCCGGCGCCAACAACGCCAACATGGGCGCCTGGGGCGGCTGGTATTTCTACGGGAACTACTACGCCACGCTCGCCTGCTACCAGGCCGGCGCCAGGGACTGGGAAAAGTGGTGGCCCGTGATCAGCGGCGACCTGCTCAAGAGCCAGGATCGCTCCTCCGGCGCCTGGAAGATCGGCGAGAGCCAGCAGTACGGCGACGCCTTCGGCACCGGTCTCGCGCTCCAGATCCTCCAGATCCCCAACCGCTACAGCCCCATCTACCAGCGCGGCAATGATTGATCGTGTCCATCTTGATTCGTAAGCACCGATTTCACCACCAAGACACAAAGACACCAAGCGTCCCCTTGAGAGTCTTGGTGCCTTGGTGCCTTGGTGGTTAGAAACCTGCCTGCAGCACCATGATCCTTGCCGTCGTCTTCGACATGGACGGGACCATCACCCGCCCGGTCCTCGACTTCCCGAGGATCCGCGCCGAGATCGGGCTCCCGGAGCCGCTCCTCGAGTCCATGATGGCCCTGCCCCCCGGCCCCGGACGCGAGCGGGCCTACGCGATCCTGGAGCGGATCGA
>JAHFOZ010000560.1 GCA_023261405.1 Planctomycetota bacterium | reverse complement strand
CTGGAAGCGAGGATCGGCACGCACTACCGGGCGATCCAGGAGATCATGCGCGCCATCCATGAGCTGATGGAACCGGCTCCGGAGCCTCACAAGGAGCGGATCGGGTTCCGTCCGCGCAAGAGACTCCCCGGAAGCGTGGAAAGCCTGGCACGGGGGAAAAGGCGATGACCCCACCCACGATCGCCGCCCCGCCCGCCGAGCCGCCGGACCTCTCCGCGGCGCTCCTGGAGGAGGTCCAGAGCCTCGCCCTCGAGCTGAACCGGAACCGGCGACGCGCCGCCACGCTCGAGAGCGCGCTCGACCGAGACCTGGGGATCGACAGCCTCGGCCGCGTCGAGCTCCTCGTCCGGCTCGAGAAACGCTTCGGGGTCACCCTCCCCGACGCCAGTGTCGCCGGCGCCGAGACCGTGTCCGACCTCCTCCGGGCCATCGGGAGGGCCGCGCCCGCGGAAGCCCGCACGATCCCCGCCGAACCTCGCGCCCTGCCCCCCGTCCCCGAGGGCGGCGGGTCGGCGCCGGAATCTGCCGAGACCCTCGTCGACGTGCTCGAATGGCACGTCGCGAAACATCCGGACCGCACGCACATCACGCTCTACCGGGAGGACGGCGCCAAGGAGGAGATCACCTACGGCGACCTCCTGAAGGAAGCGGACGGCGTGGCCCGGGGCCTCCACGACCTGGGCCTCGAGCCGCAGCGGCCCGTCGCGCTCATGCTGCCGACCGGTCGCGACTACTTCCGCGCCTTCTTCGGCGTCCTCCGCGCCGGCGGCATCCCCGTCCCGCTCTACCCGCCGCACCGGGTGAGCCAGATCGAGGAGCACGTCCGCCGCCAGGCGGGCATCCTCGCGAGCGCCCGCACGTCCATCCTGCTCACCTCCGACGAGGTGCTCAAGGCGGGCCGCCTGGTCAAGGCCCAGGTGCCCGACCTGCGCACGCTGGCGACCGTGCCGGAAGTCGCCCGGGAGGGAGCGGCGCCCCCGCGCCTCCGCCTCAAGGCGTCCGACGTCGCGTTCCTGCAGTACACCTCCGGGAGCACCGGCACGCCGAAGGGGGTCGTCCTCACCCACGCCAACCTGCTCGCGAACATCCGCGCCATGTCCGAGGCCGCGCGCACGGAGTCCGAGGTCTTCGTGAGCTGGCTCCCCCTCTACCACGACATGGGGCTGATCGGCGCGTGGCTGGGCAGCCTCACGCTCGGGATGCGCGCCGTCCTGATGTCGCCCCTCATGTTCCTGGCGCGGCCGACGCGATGGCTGCGCTCGATCTCCCAGGAACGCGGCACCATCTCCGCCGCCCCCAACTTCGCGTATGACCTCTGCGCGCGCAAGATCCCGGAGTCTGATCTCGAAGGCCTCGACCTGTCCTCGTGGCGGCTCGCCCTCAACGGCGCCGAGATGATCCATCCCGACACCCTCACGCGGTTCTCCGATCGCTTCGCGAAGTACGGCTTCCGGCGCGAGTCCATGTTCCCCGTCTACGGCCTCGCCGAGTGCTCGCTGGGCCTCTCGTTCCCTCCAATCGGGCGCGGGCCCCGGGTCGACTCCGTCCGCCGCGACGACTTCGCGGCGAAGGGCCTGGCCACGACGGCCGCCGACGGCGACGCGGCGGCGCTCCGCTTCGTCTCCTGCGGCCGCCCCATCCCCGGCCACGAGATCCGGATCGTGGACGAGTCCGGCCGGGAGCTCGGCGAGCGGGAATGCGGGAAGCTGCAGTTCCGCGGCCCCTCCACGACATCCGGATATCACCGGAACCCCGAGGGAACGCGGGAGCTCTTCGACGGCCCCTGGGTGAAGTCGGGCGACACGGCCTACCTCGCCGCCGGAGAGGTGTACATCGTCGGGCGGACCAAGGACCTCATCATCCGGGGCGGGCGGAACATCCATCCGCAGGAGCTGGAGGAGGCGGTGGGCCGCATCCCGGGCCTCCGCCTGGGCTCCGTGGCCGTCTTCGGGACCGCCGACCCGGAAATGGGGACGGAGAAGCTCGTCGTGCTCGCGGAGACGCGGGAGCAGGACCCCGCCGCCCGGGAGAAGCTGAGGGACGCGATCCAGGAGGCCGCGATCGGGCTTCTGGACACGCCGGCGGATGATGTGGTGCTGGCCCCGCCGCGGACGGTGCTCAAGACGCCCAGCGGAAAGATCCGCCGGAGCGCGTGCCGTCAGATGTACGAGGACGGGACGCTGCTCAAGACGAATTCGACGGGGGTGCAGATCGCGCGCCTGGTGGCGTCGAGCGTCGGGCCGACGCTGCTCCGCGCGCGGCGGGGCGCGGCGGGCATCCTCTATACGCTGTGGACCGGGCTGACCCTCGCGATCACGGCGGTCCCGGCGGTGCCGCTGACTCTGCTCCTGCCCGCGCTGTCGTGGCGGCGCGGCTTCGTGCGCCTCTGGTCCCGCACGCTGCTGACCCTCACGGGGATCCGTGTCAAGGTGACGGGGCGGGAGGCGCTGCGCGCGGCCGGACCCTGCGTGCTGGTGGTGAACCACGCGAGCTACCTGGACGCGGTGATCCTCGCCGCGGTGCTTCCGCCGCGTTTCTCGTTCGTGGCCAAGCGCGAACTCACCCGGAGCCCCTTCGCCCGCTTCTTCCTGGGCCGGCTGGGGACGCTCTTCGTCGACCGCTTCGATCCGGAGCGCGGCGCGGAGGACGCGGGCGCCGTGGCGGAGGCGGTGCGCAAGGGGGCGTCGCTGGCGGTCTTCCCGGAAGGCACGTTCGGGCGCGCGGCCGGCCTGCGCCCGTTCCGCCTGGGGGCCTTCATGGTGGCGGCGCAGACTTCCTCCGCCATCGTCCCGGTCTCGCTCCGGGGCACGAGGGCTATCCTGCGCGACGAGACCTGGTTCCCGCGGCGCGGGGCGGTGGGGGTGACGATGGGCGTGCCGATCGCGCCGACGGGGACGGACTGGAACGCGGCCCTCGCCCTCCGGGACGAGGCGCGCCGGGCCATCCTGCGCTCCTGCGGGGAGCCGGACCTTACGGGCGACGACACGCCCCCTCCGGCCTGAACCCGGTCGTCCCGGCTCAGAACCCGAAAGCCAGGCCGAGGAAGTTGAAGAGCAGCAAGTCCTGGTTCTGCACGAAGACGCACTCGAAGTCGTAGGTCAGCCAGGCGTTCCCCACCACGCGGACGCCCGTCCGCG
>JAHFOZ010000559.1 GCA_023261405.1 Planctomycetota bacterium | reverse complement strand
TGCAGCAGTTCTCGCGCGACCTCCCGCGCAAGGAGGGCCGGAAGGACGCCGCCTGGAACCTCGACTTCGCCTGGTTCACGAAGGAGGAGGCTTGTTCATTGGTTCCTGCGTCTCGCGAGCCCGGCGCCCGGCAGCCAGTTCCCGAGAAGCTCATCCGCCGCCTCGCGACGCGGCACCTCCTGGACAACGTCCGCGGCCAGACGTCCCCCTTCAGCCCCGAACACGTGACGAAGGCGGAGATGAGCCTGGTCGTCCTGAAGGTCGAAGGGGACGTCCTCCAACTCTCGATCGAGGGCGCGACGCGCGCCGTCGAGAAGGGCCGGTGGGAGCTCCGCGGTTGGAGCGACCCGCCGCGCGAGACCGAGCGCGGCTTCGAGGCGGCCCTGGCGGGCTCGGCGCGCTGGGACCTGAAGAAGGAGGAGTTCCTCTCCTTCGACTTCGTGGCCCACGGACCGCGCTGGGGCGGCACGCAGTACAACGGCCGCGCCGACGACCTCGCGCCCCAGCCCCTCGGCATCGCCTTCCGCAAGGCCCCCACGACGGCGGGCCCCGACCGCGTGGCCCCGGCGCACGCGTGGGGCTACTTCCGGTAGGCGGCCATCGAAAACTTCCCATCAATGGGAAGTTTGGGCGCGGCGGTCCCTTCTCCAGAAGCTCGGCCAGCTCTTCCGTTCCGTGCAATTGCATCCCGCAACCGGGCGTTTCCGCGTTACTATCCTTGCGCGTGAATCCCGATGAGGCGCTCGTCCGGGCCTGCGCCGCCGGAGACGCCGCCGCGTGGCGGCGCTTCATCGAGCTCTACGACGGCTGGGTCCTCCGCGTCGCCCGCTCGTCCCTCCGACGGATGACCGGCGCCGCCCCGGAGGCGGATGCCGAGGACGCCCGGGCCGAAGTCTTCCGCCGGCTCGTCGAGCGCGACCACGCGATGCTCCGCTCCCTCCGTCCGCCCCACAACCTCAGCGCGTGGCTGGCGATCGTCACCCGCCGCGCCTGCGGCAAGCTCCTCAGGAGGAAAGCCCCGGCGGCCCTCCCTCGGGAACCCGCGGCGGTCCCCGCGGAGCCCGGCCCGATCCTTGACCTCCTCGCCCGCCTGCCGTCCGAGGACCGCCTCCTCCTCGAGCTCTTCTTCATGCACGACTGCTCCTACGAGGAGATCGGCCCGATCCTGGGGATGTCGGCCGAGAGCGTCGGCAAGGCCAAGTTCCGGGCCCTCGAGAAGCTCCGCGACCTCGCGCGGGCCGCCGGACTCGAATAGCGCTTTTCGGCCCGGTTTCGGGCCCGACCCGGCATACCCCTATGAATCCTTTGAGGGGTGAGCCATGAGCGTTCGCATCCTGGCGGCCTTTGCCGCCTTCGCCGCCCTGGTGGGCGCTGCCTCCGCCGCCGGCGACCCAAAGCCAGCCGAGATCTTCGAAAAGCGGATCATGCCCATCTTCAAGTCTCCCAACCCGTCGAGCTGCACCCAGTGCCACCTCGCCGGGGTCGACCTCAAGAACTACATCCTCCCCTCGCACGAGAAGACCTTCCTCTCGCTCCGCGACCAGGGGCTCATCGACCTGGACAAGCCTGAAGACTCCAAGATCCTCCGACTGATCAACATGGGCGAATCCACCAAGGGCGCCCAGCTCATCAACGAGAAGGTCCGGAAGCTGGAGGTCGAGGCGTTCACCGAGTGGATCAAGGCGAGTTGCGCCGACCCGGCCCTCCGGAGCGCCCCCAAGCTCGCCGCCGCGGATCTCGCCCAGCCCAAGCGCCCCAACGAGGTCATCCGCCACGCGCGGATCGACAAGGTGGTCGAGTCCTTCGAGAAAAACGTCTGGTCCCAGCGCTTCCGCTGCTTCGGCTGCCACTCGCCCGAGGGCTCCCAGAACGCCAAGCTGGCCAAGGAGAACGGCGAGGAGATGACGTGGATCAGGCGCGAGGGCGCGGAGGCCACGATGAACTACCTCCTCACGAGCCGGATCGTGAACCCGAAGGCGCCCGACAAGAGCCTCCTCGTCGCCAAGCCCACGAACCAGGTCAAGCACGGCGGCGGGCAGAAGATGATCGTCGGCGACATGGCCTACAAGGGATTCCGCGCCTGGCTCGAGGAGTACGCGAAGACGGTCAACGACAAGTACGCGTCGGCGAACGACCTGCCCAAGGAGACCCCCCGGCCACTGACGTGCGGGAGCGAGCACTGGGTGAAGATCGCCAACACGCCTCCCGCGTGGGCCGACCGGCTCCTGCAGGTCACCGTCTTCGCGTGGGACGCACAGAAGAAGGCGTGGGAGACCGAGCCGTGCGCCATGAACGACCGCCCGGTCTTCGGGAAGGGAAAGCTCTGGCAGCACGACCTCGTCCTCCTGGCCGCCCCCGACTCGCCGCGCGCCCAGGCCTTCCGGGGCAACAAGGCCTCGCTCCCGGCGGGCCGCTACCTCGTCCGGGTCCACGTGGACCTCCAGGGACGGCTGGCGGCCGACTGGAAGGCGGCGCTCGGCAAGGCGGAATACGTCGGGGAGAAGGAGATCGAGGGGCGGCTCCCCGAGGGCTACGGGAGCATGACGGTCATCGAGGCGGGGAGCCTCAAGCGATGAGCCTCGAGGTCCGGCTCCGTAAGGCGCTCGCCGGCCGACGCAACGAGGCGTCCGGCCCGGACTGCCCGGCGCCCGAGGCGCTGGCCGCGTTTCTCGCGGGCGACCGCCGGAAGGAGGTCCTCGACCACCTTGCGGGCTGCGCCTCCTGCCGCGAGGACGTCCTCGCCGCCCGAGCCCACCTGCCGATCGTGCCGCACCGCGCGGCGCCACGCCACGGCTGGGTCGCCGCCGCGGCGGCCGCGATCTTCGCCGTCGCCATCGGCGCGGCGCTCCTGGTCGGACGCCCCGAGCCCGAGCCCATCGTCATCAAGGCGCCGAAGCCCGCCCCGCGGATCGAGGTCCCGAAGCCGCCGGAGCCCCCGCCCCTCCCGGCCCCCAAGCCCGAGGCCCCGAAGCCCGCGCCCAAGCACGAGGAGAAGCCGCTCCCCAGGCTCGAGCCGCCCAAGGAGTCGGAAAGGCCCGTCATCGCGACGCCCGTCCCTGAGCCGCCCAGGCCGGCCCCCAATCCCGACCCCAGACCCGAGCCGGCGCGCACGAAGGCGGGGCTGCGCGGAACGCTCATGG
>JAHFOZ010000558.1 GCA_023261405.1 Planctomycetota bacterium | reverse complement strand
CTGGTCCCCCCACCCGGGCAACCGGAGGTGGCCGCCGCGGACGTGCACGGCGGGGATGCCCGTCAACTCCTCCGCCCACGGCCCGCGCGCGTCCCGCTCGGGCGGGAGGAACGCGCAGCCAAAGACCTCTTCGTAGAATCGGGCCAGTCGCTTCCAGTCGCGGGCGACGATGCTGGTGTGGGCGTAGCGGGCGGCAATCGGCATGGGCCTCCTCCGACGCCCAGTATAACCGCGCCTGCCCTGGGTCAGGGCAAGGTCAGCTGGATCTTTTGGGCCTTCTTGTCGCGCAGGACCGTCAGGTCGGCGGCCGACCCCGCCGGCTTCTTCACCAGGTAGCCGAGCAGGTCGCCCTCCGTGACAAAGCCTTTCTTCCCGTCCACGTCGACAATCACGTCGCCCGGCTTGAACTTCGAGCCGCCGGGATTCTTATCCTTCACCCAATCCGGCGGAAGGCCCTTCACCCGGAGCGCCATCCCCGCGTTCGGGACGCCTGCGTCCTTCTTCTCGTCGTCCGAGAGCGTCTGCAGGGGCTCGAGGCCCAGCAGCCGGTGGCGCATCCCCCAGCTGATCACCCGCCAGGTGAAGTCGTCCTTCTGCCTCCACCCGGCCGCCACGGAAAGCGTCGCGGTCGCCTTCTGCCCGCCGCGGTCCAACTCCGCCTTGACCGACGATCCGTCCTTGGCGTTGTGGAGCACCCATTGCACATCGGCGATCGAGAGGATGGGCTGCCCCTCGAGTTTCACGATCCGGTCGCCCGCCTTGAAGCCGCCCTTCTCCGCGGCCGACCCCGAGGCCACCGACGCCGCCGTGGCGCGCTCCTTGGGGTCGAGCGAGAGCCCGAGCAGGGACGGCATGGGATACGGCCAGACCTGCTTGTCGGTCACCGGCTGCTTGGCGCCCCGGACGGACCAGACCTCGCCGTCGTGCGCCTGGTGGCAATGGACGCAGCCCCCGCGCGTCCCGTCGGCGGGCTTGATGTTCGGCTTGCCGCGCAGTTCGGGGATCAGCTCCGGCGTCCGCCACGTCGCGGCCGGCCCGGTCTTCCCCGCCAGGTCTTTCTTGTTCCCCGGGTACCCCGCGTGGATCTCAAGGGCCCCCTCCATGGCCTTCTTGAACCCGTCGATGGAAATGTCCTTGGTCGTCTCCTTGTGCTCGGATCGCGAGCCGTAGCGGCCGTAGATCGTCTTGTCCGCGTTCATGAAGAAGATCGCCCAGGTGAGCTCCTGGTCGAACTGGAAGAGGTTCAGATCCATCCCCCAGCCCTGCACCACGCGGACGGTGACGAACTTCTCCATCAGGCCGGCCATCTCCGGGTCCCCGCGACGCGCAACCTGCGCGTCGATGTCCTTGCAGGACTTTCAAGGCACTCAGCGGAAGACGACGAGCATGGGCTTGGCCGACTTCTTCGCCTCGGCGTAGCCCGCGTTGACGTCGTCGTAGATCCAGGGCCCTGAGACCTCGGCGTCCTTGAGCGCCGTCTTCAGGGCCTCCTTGTCCTGCCCCACCAGCGCCGTCGCCGCCAGGAACGAGCCCAGGGCCAGTCCGATCTTCATCGAGCGATCCTCCGTCTCATGAACATCGCGTGGGGGGGAACCGCTGAAAAAGTACGGGGAATCGGAGGCGACTACGGCACGTCCACCGTCACCTTGACGGGCGCCGCGGCGCCGCGCACGTAGGCGAGATCGACCTTCCCCCCCGGCTTCTTCTTCTGCACGAGGAAGGCCAGGTAGTCGCTCTCGGTCATCGCGTCCTTGCGGCCGTCCACCTCCACGATGAGGTCCCCCTTCTGGAGGCCCGCCTTCTTCGGGGACGTGTTGCGGTCCTTGACGAAGTCGGGCGAGATCTCTCGGATCCGGAGCGCCAGCGCCTTTTCGCCGAGGCCGAGCTTCTGCTTTTCGTCGGGCCCCACCGCGTCGCAGCGGAAGCCGGCCAGCCGCTGCCGGGTGATCCAGCCCAGTGAGAGGTTGTCCGCGAAACTGTAGGCGCGCCGCCAGCCCTCGGCCAGCGCCAGCGAGACCTCGACCTTGGCCGCACCCCGCTCCACCTGCCCCTTCACCACGCACGGCTCTTTGGCCTGCTGGAGGACCCACTGCACGTCCGCGATCGAGAGGATCGACTGGCCGCCCAGCGCCGCGATCCGGTCGCCCGGCTTGAGCCCCGCCTTCGCCGCCGCCGACCCGGGGGCGACCTCGGTGACGGTCGCGCGCTCCGCGGGATCGAGCGAAAGCCCCACGGCATCGGGCATCGGCCAGGGCCACAGCACCCGGTCTTCCACGGGGCCCTTCGCGCGGAGCGACAGGAGCTCCCAGTCCTGCACCTGGTGGCAGTGGACGCAGCCGTGGCTCTTCCCATCGGCCTGCCGGACATTGGACAGCCCCGCGGCGGCAGGCATCGCCTCGGGCGTACGCGCGACCGGCGCCGGCCCGGTCTTCCCCGCGAGCGCGGCCTTGTTCCCGGGATAGCCCTTGTGGATTTCGAGCGCGCCCTCGACCGCCTTCCTGAACCCCGGCAGGGTGACGAAGCGGTCGTTCCCCTTGAACCCGCTGGTCCCGGAAGGGGCGCGGCTCCCGTAGCGGCCATAGATCGTCCGATCGGCGTTCAGGAAGAAGACCGACCACGTGAGCTGACCGTGAAACTGGAAGAGCGAGAGATCCATCCCCCACGCCTGGACCACCCGAACGCAGACGAACTGCTCCATCAATTTCGCGAGTTCCGCGTCCTCGTGACGGACAACCTGCCCGTCGATCCCCGTGCAGGATTTTCAAGGCACTCAGCGGAAGACGACGAGCATGGGCTTGCCGGACTTCTTCGCCTCGGCGGTGCCCGCCTCCAGATCGTCGTAGAACCAGCCGGCCCCCACTGCGGTATCCTTCAGGGACTCGCGGAGCGCGTCCTTCCGGTCCTGCGCCATCGATACGCACGCCACCGCCAGCGCCAGGGCGATGCCCTTCCTCATGATCTTCTCCTTCCGGGCCCCCTTCACCCGTGACCCGGCCGGGCCTGAAAAGTACATCTTGCCCCCGATCCCCCTGCTTCAGGGTACACTCATCCCATGAGACCGTTGGCCCTGTTCTTGGGATTCGTGACGAGCGTGGTCGTGGGGATCATTCACTACAGCCGCCTCGAGTCCGGCATCGTCACCGGCAGCGTGG
>JAHFOZ010000128.1 GCA_023261405.1 Planctomycetota bacterium | reverse complement strand
TCGCGGGGTAGATGTGGAAGCCGTCGGCGTGGTCGAGGTCTTTGTACGCCTGCCCGGTGATGACGGTGAAGAGGACGTCCGCCGCCGCGTCCGCGCGGGGCGCCGTCTCGAAGCGCCCCCGGAGAGGGGAGTGCCCTTCGGTCTCCGCCGCGTAATGGTGGACGGTCGAGGGCGCGAGGTCGCTCAGCCGGACCTGGGCGCTGAAGTCTTCCGCCTCGCGGACCGGGATCCAGTCGGTGGTCCGTGCGTCCGACAGATCCTCCTTCGTCCCGTACCGGAGCCGGACGCGCCCGGCCGCGCCGGGGCAGGCACCGTCGGCGTCGCGGGCGACCCTGGCGGTGAGGCGCATCCACACGATGGCGGAAGTGTCGCTCACCTCGCCCACCTTGACCCCGGTGGCCTGGCGGCTTTCGACCTGGAGCGCGAGGCAGAAGAGCGCCGCGATCATGTCCATATAACCCCTTGGGCCTCGATCAGGTACGGTCCCCAGCCATAAAACAGTCCGTCCGTTTTGCGGCGTCCTCGAACGGCGGCGCTACAGGCCCAGCGCGGCCCCCGGCCCGCGGATCAGCGCGGCGAGCTCACCCAGGAAACGGGCCGCGGGCGCGCCGTCCACGATCCGGTGGTCGAAGGTCAGGCTGAGCGTCAGCTGTTCGCGGATCACGATGGCGTCGCCCTCCGCGACCGGCCGCCGCTCGATCCGGCCCATCCCGAGGACCGCGCACTCGGGGAGGTTGATGACCGGCGTGAAGGCGTCGATGGCGAAGGCCCCGAGGTTGCTCACCGTGAAGGTGCCGCCCTGCATCTCCTCGGGGCGCAGCGCCCGCCGGCGGGCCCGCGCGGCCAGGTCGCGCGAGGCGGCGGCCACCTGGCGCACGGTCAGCTCCGGGACGTTCCGGATCACCGGGACGAGGAGCCCGGCCTCCGTGTCCACCGCAACGCCGATGTGGATGCCCTCCTGGAGGACCACGCCGTCCCCCTCCCAGCGGGCATTGAGGGCCGGGTGCCGACAGAGTGCCTCGGCCACGAGTTTCACGACGAGGTCCGTGTAGCCCGGCGCATCGGGTCCGTCGGATTCCTTCAGCCGCCGCCGAATCCCCGCGAGCGGCGAGGCATCCGCCGTCGTCACCAGCGTGACGGGTACCGTGGTCCGGGCGCTCCGCGAGAGACGCTCGGCGATGACCCGGCGCACCGAACCGGCCCCAGGTTTTCCCCCGCGCTCCAGGGCCGCGCGCACGTCGCGCTCCACGATCCGCCCGTCCCGCCCGCTGCCCTCGATCCGGGTCCAGTCCACGCCGAGCTCGGCGGCGATCCGGAGCGCCCGCGGCGAGATGGCGATGCGGCTCCGCTCGGGCTCGGGGGCCGCGAAGGTAGCCACTACGGCGGGAGCGGGCTTGCCCTCCCTAGCGCTTACCACAAGAGGCGCGGAGGAGGGCACGACCTCTCCGGGCTGGAGCAGATAGCCGATCAGCGCGCCCACGAGGACCTTGTCGCCGGCCTTCGGACCGCCGGCAAGGATGTTCAAAGTACCCGCGTCGAGGCACTCCACCTCCTGGCTGGCCTTGTCGGTCTCCAGGACGTAGAGCGGCTCGCCCGCGCGCACGGGGGCGCCGTCCTCCTTGAGCCAGCCCGTGAAGAGGGCCTCCTCCGTGCTCCACCCCAGCCTGGGAACCGCGATCGGGATGGCCATCCGACGTCAATCCTCCAGCAGGTCGCGGATCGCCCGCTCAACCGTCTTCGCCGTGGGCGCCACGGCCGCCTCGAGCGGCGGGCTGTAGGGGGTCGGGGCGTGGGCGCCGTGCAGCCGGCGGATCGGGGCGTCCAGCTGATCCAGGCCGCGCTCCGCCACCTGCGCCGCGATCTCGGACCCCAGGCCGAACGGACCGAAGGCCTCGTCCACGATCAGGAGGCGTCCCGTCTTGCGCACCGACGCGAGAACGGTGTCGACGTCGAGCGGCGCCACCGTCCGCGGGTCGATGAGCTCCACGGAGATCCCCTCTTTCTCCAGGGCCGCGCAGGCCGCGAGCGCGTGGCGGACCATGAGCGAGAGGGCCACCACCGTCACATCCTTGCCCGGGCGGACCACGGCCGCCCGTCCGAACGGGATCTCCCAGTCCCCCTCCGGCACCGGGCCCTTCACGCCCAGGAGTTCCCGGTGCTCGAGGAAGACCACGGGATCGTGGCCCCGAAGCGCATGCCGCAGCAGGCCCTTGGCATCGGCGGGGTTCGAGGGCACCGCGACGCGGAGGCCCGGGATGTGGGCGAACAGCGGGTGGTAGCTTCCCGAATGGTGCGTGGCGGCGGAATGGCCGACCCCGATGCAGCCGCGGAGCAGGACCGGCATCCGGAGGCGGCCGCCCGACATGTACTGGACCTTGGCGATCTGGTTGAAGATCTCGCCCAGGGCGTCGAGCACGAAGTCGACGAACATGAAGTCCACGACCGGACGGGCGCCGGCCATCGCCGCGCCGCAGGCCAGCCCCACGAAGCCGCGCTCGCAGATCGGCGTGTCGCAGAGCCGCAGGGGGCCGTAGCGTTCATAAAGTCCCGCCGTGGTCCGGAAGTTGCCTCCGCGCTTGCCGATGCCTTCGCCCAGGACGAAGATGGCCGGGTCGCGCGCCATCTCCTCCGTCAGCGCCTCGAGGGTGGCCTGCATGAACGAGACCTCGCGAGGGGAGCCGAGGGCCGCCTTGGGCACGACCCGCGGCTCCGCGTAGACGTGCGCGGTCGCGGTGGCCGGGTCGGGCCAGGGACTTTCCTCGGCGAACTTCTGGGCGTCCTCGACGGCCCTCTGGACTTCCGCCTCGACCGCCTCCAGTTCCGCGGGGTCCCCCCCTCGAGGAGCTTCACCCGCAGCCGCGCCAGGGGACATCTCGCCTTCCACTCCTCGACCTCTTCGCGCGTGCGATAGGTGAAATCCGGCATGCCCTCCGAGTGCGGTCGGGTGCGGTAGGTGCGGCACTCCAGGAGCGTGGGGCCGCCGCCTTCGCGGGCGCGCCGGACCGCCTCCTCCGCGGCCACATCGACCGCCAGGACGTCGTTGCCGTCCACGGCTACGCCGGGCAGGCCGTAGGCGGCGCCGCGACTCGCCACGTCGGGATTCCCGGCGGAGTAGGAGAAGGGCACCTCGGTGGCGAACTGGTTGTTCTCGCACACGAAGACCACGGGCAGTTTCCAGATCGAGGCCATGTTGAGGCCTTCGTGGAAGGCGCCGTTGTTGACCGCGCCGTCGCCGAAGAACGCCACGGCCACGCGGCCGTCGGCCCGGAGCTTGAAGGTGTACGCGGCGCCCGCCGCCTGCAGGATGCAGGGTCCCACGATGCCGCTCGTGCCCATGAGGCCCACCTCGGGGGCGAAGAGATGCATGCTGCCGCCGCGGCCCCGGGAGCACCCCGTGGCGCGGCCGAGGAGCTCGGCGAAGAGCTCGCGCGGCGGGACCCCCTTGGCCAGGGCGTGCCCGTGCCCGCGGTGGGTGCTGAAGACCACGTCCTCCGCGCCGAGCTGCGCGCACACGCCCGCGGCCACCGCCTCCTGGCCGACGTAGGTGTGGCAGGCCCCGTGGATGAGGCCCCGCTGGTGGCCCCTGGCCAGCTGCTCCTCGCAGCGACGGATGAGGAGCATCCGGCGGTAGAGGTCCAGCGCCCGCGACGAGTCCCTTCCGTTCATGTGCCGATCGTGCCGCCGGCGTTCATGGCGAGGTTGCCGCCGTCCATCGGTATGAGCGCCCCCGTGACCCACGAGGAGGAGTCGGAGGCGAGCCACACCGCCACCCCCTGGATGTCCTCCGGGCGGCCCATCCGCCCGCGGGGGATGGCCCCGAGCCAGCGGGCCTTGAGCGCCGGGTCCGCGGCCATGCGCTGCTCCAGGCCCGGGTTGACCACCTGCGCCGGAAGGATCGCGTTCACGCGCACGCCGCGGCCGGCCCATTCGGTGCTCAGCTCGCGCGTCATCTGCGCCACCGCCCCCATCGCCATGCTGTAGGCGACGTGGCCGCGCCCGAGCGCCGTGACGCTCGCGAGCGACCCGATGTTGATGATGCTCCCGCGGCCGGCCTTGAGCATCCTGCGCCCGGCCTCCTGGCAGGCCGCGAAGCGGCCCACGACCAGGTTCTGGAACGTGGTCTTGAGCTGGTCCACGCTGAGGTCTTCCGGCCGGCCCACGACGCCCTCGCCGGCCACGTTCCCGAGGACATCGATCCTTCCGAACTCCCGGTCCAGGCGGGCGAAGAGGTCGCGGACCT
This sequence comes from Planctomycetota bacterium, assembly GCA_023261405.1. Lineage (GTDB taxonomy): Bacteria > Planctomycetota > MHYJ01 > MHYJ01 > JACPRB01 > JACQFK01. The sequence continues at coordinate 7,428 of JAHFOZ010000128.1, read as the reverse complement.
GCCCAGGGTCCGACACGTCGCACGCCGCGCAGGCCGCCCGGCGGCCGAGGCCCGCGATCTGTTCGGCGGTCCGTCCCATCCCTTCGGCGTCGAGGTCCGCCAGCAGGAGGTCCGCGCCGTGTTCCGCGAAGGCCAGCGCCATGGCGCGCCCCATGCCGCGGGCGGCCCCCGAGACCGCCGCCACGCGGCCCGTGAGGTCGAAGAGCGAAGATCCCATTCACGTGCCCCCGTTAGGCGAACCAGCCCCGGATCACCGGCCACTGCTTGCTGAAAAAGACGAGCGCCGCCAGGCCCAGGTAGAACGCCGCGCAGGCGACCATGCCGGTCGTATGGTACCAGCGGGGGCGCAGGGGCTTCGGCAGCAACCTATGATTGACCCAAAGCAGGAGGATCGCCGTCAAGGCGAGGGCGAGATTGTTGAGGTTCGCGATCACGACGGTCATGAGCTTCGGCGTCCCGTAGGTGCTGAAGAGATACGCCCCCACCAGCGACCAGGCCACGTAGCCGCCCAGGATCGTGTAGTAGACGCGCTTCACCTGGTCCGGCCGCATCGTGTCGCGCCAGCGCCCCCGGGCCGTCCAGAGGGCGTCGGTCCAGCGGCGGCTGAAGTCGTCCACGACCGACATCTGGCTGGGCAGCATGACCATCATCCCGGCCACGAGCGCCGCGACCCAGAGGAGCTTCGCGGCCACCGGCCCGAAGCCCGGCCCGTGTCGCAGGCCGTCGGCCACGATGACGGCCTGGGCCCACTCGGTCCCGCCCTGAAATGTCGAGTGCGGGGCGAACTGGATCGAGAGGAGCGCCGGGAGCGCCATGCCCACGAAGCATCCGGGCGCCCAGACGGCGATCTGGTCGCTCATCACGTAGCGCCACCAGCCCCGCCACCGGCGCAGGTTGTCCGCGCTCAGCGGGAACGCCTTGCCCACGTGGCTCAGGGTGACCTGCTTGCCGCCCACGGCGCTGGGGATGGCGCCCACGAGGCTCCCCATCCCCCAGCCCTTGTCGCGGACGAAGTTGCTGTACGTCGAGTTCGACAGCCCTCCTCCGCCGGCGAAGCCCGCGAACGCGCCCAGCAGGGCGACGTTGGCCAGCGCGATCTCCGGCCACTGGCCGTGGTCGTAGTAGAAGCCGAAGGCGTTCGTCAGCTTCTCGCCGCCGGAGGGGTCGGACACCGGCACGTGGCCGACCTTGAAGAAGCCGCTGAGGACGTTCCACCAGTTTGAGGGGCTCACGAAGAGGATCCCGACGAACAGGCAGAATCCGAGGACCAGGAGCACCTTGGCGGTCATCACCGCCTGGAGCATGTTGTAGACCTTGCCGCCCACGAGGACGGGGAGCGCGACCGTCAGCAGGGTGCCGTACGCGAGGATCGTCACCAGGCCGCGGTCGTCCACGCCGGGCGGCCGGTCGAGGATGAGCGACGCGATGATCGCGGCGCCGTGGGTGGACAGGCCCGGGATGAGCGCCCCGAAGTTGAGGAACAGGATCAAGCCGCCCCAGAAGAGCGGGCCCGGCTTCATCCTCATGAAGCCGCTGAGGACCGGCTCTCCGCAGTAGAGCGCGTAGCGGCCGCACTCGATGTTGTAGAAGACCTGGAGGACGATCGCGACCGAGGCGATCCACATGAGCCCGCCGCCGTAGCGGGCGGTGATCTCGGGCCCGAAGAGCCACTCGCCGCCGCCGATCTGGATGCCCATCATGACGATGCCGGGCCCGATGAAGGACGTCCAGTTCCGCCAGGCGAGCGGCCGCGGCTCGGGAAGGTCGGCCAGCTCCCAGCGCGGGAGGCAGGTCTCGGGCAGGTCTTCGCCGTCCGGCTTCATGCGGCGGGCCCCGTCACCCCGTTGACCACGTTCGTCAGCGGCTCGCCGCGGAGGGCTCTGGCGACGGTGAGGGCGGCCGTCTCACGCAGCGTGCGGGCGGCCTGGACGCTCGCGGAGGCGACGTGGGAGGCCAGGACGACGTTGTCCATCCGGAGGAGCGGGTGGTCCGGCGGGATGGGCTCGGGATCGCACACGTCGAGCGCCGCGCCGCCGAGCCGGCCGGAGCGGAGGGCCTCGACGAGGGCGGCCGTGTCGACCAGGTCGCCCCGAGCCAGGTTGACGAGCAGGGCGGCCGGCTTCATGCGGCCGAAGGCGTCGCCGTTCATCATCCGACGCGTGCGCGGGGTGCTCGGGCAGTGGAGGGTGACGACGTCGCTCTCGGCCAGGAGCCGCTCGAAGGAGACCGGCTCGGCGCCGAGGGCCTGGACCTCCGCCGGGGGGAGGACCGGGTCGAAGGCGAGGAGGCGCGCCTTGAAGGGGAGGAGGCGCCGGATCACCTCGCGGCCGATGCGCCCGCAGCCCACGACGCCCACGGCGAGCCCCTTGAGCGCCCGCATCGCCGCCAGTGGCACCGCCAGCTTCCAGTTTCCCGCCTTCACGCCCCGTGAGTTGGGCTCCACGTTGCGCGTGGCGGCCAGGATGAACGCGAGGGCGTGGTCGGCGACTTCGTCGATGCAGTAGTCGGGGACGTTGCACACCGGGATGCCCTTCGCGCGCGCCGCCTCGAGGTCCACGTTGTCCACCCCCACGCCGTAGCGTACGATCACGCGGGCGCGCCCCATCGCGGCGACGACCTCCGCGTTGACGGGGGCGAACTGGGTGAGGACGGCCTCGGCGTCGGCGACGAGGGGGACGAGTTCCGAGGGCGGCCGCCTCTCGCGGAGCGCCGCGATCTCGCACCCGAGCGGCTCGAGGATGGCCGCCTCGACATCGAGCGAGGGGAAGGTGTAATCCGTGACCGCGACTTTCCGCATGGCGGATAGATGATACTAATGGGGTCGAAGGGAGGGAAGAGGGGGTGAGGGGGGCCATCCTACTGGACGCAATCGGTGCGTACGCCTTGACCTCGGGGCCTCCCGGTCGTCCAATGGGACAGTGGGAATTCTCCTGGCGCTTTCGATTCTCGGGCAGGACTTGGAGGCCCGGGTCCGTGCGCTCGGTTCCGATACGCCGGAGGAGCGGGACGCGGCCATCGAAGGCCTGCTGGACCTTGGGGAAGCCGCGCGGGCCGCGGTCGCCAGGGCGGCAGCGGGGGCCGACGTCGAGATCGCGGCCCGGGCGCGCGAGGTGCTCGCGGGGCTGGACCGTGAGGCGGAGTTGGATCGCATGGTCGGGGACTGCCGGCGATTCGGGATGCCGTTTCCTCCCGAGGGGGCTCCGCTGGTCCGGATCAGCACCGCCGGCTTCAGCGCCGATGAATCCGGCTGGAGGCTGGGTTTCCGCCTCGGACCGGGGAAGTCCAAGGGCTCGGACCGGGTCCTGCTGGGAAGCGTGGTCGAGGAGGTCGACGGGGAGTACGTCAAGATCGAGGAGGTTCGACCCTGGGAAAAAGTCCTGGGATCGGTCCGGCTTGAGGACAATTCGGAGTTTCCCGTGAATTGGGCCGTGGTCGGGGCGCTCCAATGCCGCACCCTCGGCTGGAAATCCTTCGGCCGGGCGCTTCTCCGGCGGAGCCTGGAGGAGGAGGTCGGCGACGAGCGCACCCCGTTCTACCAGCCTGCCGGACTGGAACCCGAGAGGGCGCTCCGGTACGCCCTGTGGGCGCACTTCGGAAACGAGCTGCCGCGACCCGGAAGCGACCGCGCAGCGATCCTCGGAAAAATGCAGGAATTGGCGCTCTGGGAGGAGGGGCTTGCGGGAGGTGAGGAAAAGCGGCTCCTCCGATCCCTCGAGGCCACGGTGGCGCCCGCGAAGTCCGAGCCGGGGAGCGTGGCGGCGATGATCGATGCCCTCGTGGACGTGAAGATGGACACGTCCGGCATCCAGAGGAGGGAGGAGCCCGACCCGCGGTTCTTGAAGGTCCTTGACCTCGGGTTTGACGCCGTGCCGGCGTTGATCGCGGCCTTGGACGACATCCGGTTGACCCGGTCGGTCTCGGGGGCCTTCAGTTTCAGCTGCGCCAGCCTCCTTCAAGTGGGGGATCTTGCGGCGAGACTCTTCTCCACGATCGCGGCCGATCCGGAGGCCTACGAGATCCTGGAGCGGGACGAGGAGGGGCGCGTGGACCCGGCAAAGGTGGATTCCTGGTGGGAGGCGGCCCGCGAGGAGGGGGAGGAGGAGTACCTCGTGGCGCGCGCCCTGCCCGGGGCGGGGCAGGTCGATATCACCCGTGAAGGGGCGCTGAGGATCATCGCGAAGAAGTACCCCGGGAGGCTGGCCGGGATCTACCGGAGATATCTGGACCAGCCCACGAAGACCTGGGCAGGCCCGGTCCTGGAGAAGATCCTTGAGAGCGGACTGCCGCGGGAGACGAAGCTGGCCTTGCTGGAGGAGGGGGCGGCGCACGTGAATCTGGAGCGGCGCGCCGAGGCGATCGGCGGACTCGGGGGCCTCCAACCCAAGCGGTACCTGGAACTCCTCGAGCCCGCGCTGGCGGCGCTCCCGGAGAAGTCGGAGGAGCCTTACGGACGCCGCCGCGAGCGGCACTTCGTATGGGCGGTCCTCGGGCACGACGAGCCCAGGGCCTGGGAATGGCTGCAGGGCATGATCCGGCGGGCGGATGAGGGGCTCCGGGCGGAACTGCTCTCGTGTCTCACGCTCTCCGAGGAGGACGGTCCGCCCTGGAAGCGCCAGAACGCGCTGCTGGCCTCGTTCCTGGAGGATGCCGCGGTGCGGGATGTGTCGGCCGATCCGGGGAAGTACAAGGATTGCGCCTTGTATTACTACCCGCGCCTCGCCATCCGCGACGTTGCGGCGCTGCGGCTCGCCGGGGCCCTCGGGCTCCGGGAGGATCCGCAGGCCGGGTGGACGCCGGAGCAGTGGGCGGCGTTGCGCGAGCGGGTGATGAAACGGTAGCAATCGCGGCGGCAGTACGATCTCGATCGTACCCTCGCGCCCGGTGAGGCGGGGTTTGACGGGGAGCGTGTCGATCACGCGCGGCGAAAAGTAGCCCTCCGGCGCGCTGACGAGGGCGGCGGTAGATGATACCAGGGAGGTCGAAGGGAGGGAGGAGCCCGAGGGCCCGGGTCAGGCCGTCTTGCCGCGTTATGAAACAAGGCGTGAGGGGGAACGCGGCGTGGTGTGTCGTTCGAGGACATAGGCCTCGGATCACGGCTCCAAGGCGCAGCGGTCCCGCTCAGGCGGGCGCGGGCGCGAGGGTCTTCGCGTTGAAGCGGACGTGCGCCTCCTGGGCGAGCTTGGCGAGCTCGGCCACCTCGGCGTCCGTGAAGAGGAGGCCGCCGGCCTTCTCGCTTCGCAGCGCCGCGCGGTGTTCCAGCTCGCCGGGGAGCATCGTGCCGGGCGAGTTGCCGTGGCCCAGGATGTCCGCGAGGACCGCCTTCACGTTGGCCGACTGCGTGCGCTTCTGTGCGAAGTCGCCGCAGTCGAGCGCCTCGGGCTTGATCGCCTGGAAGAAGAAGGACGGCGTGCGCTTCTCGTCGGCGGGGCCCTCGGTCCAGCGGCTCCGGAGGGTGGGGAGCGAGCCGCCCGTGTAGGCCCCGTAGAGCTCGTCGATGAGCGAGAGGCCGTATCCCTTGTGCGCGCCGAAGGGCAGGAGGGCCTTCACCTTCGCGGGGTCCGTGGTTTCCTTCCCCTGTTCGTCCACCGCGGAGCCGGGGGGGAGCGGCTTTCCCTCGCGGAGCAGCTGCTGCACGCGGCCCATCGCCACCGTGCTCGTCGCCCAGTCGATGCAGATCGGGAACCCCACCGCCCCGGTCGTGGGGAAGCCCCAGGAGTGCGGGTTGGTGCCGAGGGTGGGGAACTTCCCGCCGAAGGGGACGACCTCCGCGAGCGCCGCCGTGCAGCAGGTGTAGGCGCTGTACCCCTTCTTCGCGGCGTCGATCACGTAGCCGCCGCCCCAGAGATAGTGAAACGCGTTGTCGACCGTCACCACGCCCACTCCGTAGCGGTCCGCCAGCTTCATCGCCGCGGCCATGGCCTCCAGGCCCACCGCCTGGCCGAGCTTCTTCCGGGCGTTCCATTTCTGGACGGCCCGGTAGGGGCTCTTGATCTTCTCGATGGCCGCGCCCGGGACGCAGCCGCCGGCCTTCGATCCGAAGAGCTCGTCCAGGTGCAGCGCCTTGATCGCGTTGTGGGTCCGGATGCCGTGCCAGGTGGCCAGGCGCGAGAGCTCCGCCGCGGCGCTGGCCTCCTTCGACGTGTATCCGCGCTTCCGGTAGGCGCCGGCAACGATGCGGCCGTGCAGCTCGACGGGGACGATCCACTCGCTCATGGCGGGCCCTCCATGGAGTGGGACAGTCAAGCACACGGGGGCCCGGGTCGTCAACGCTTCGGCTCTTCCGCCCCCCCCTTCTTCCTGATCGTGAGGGTCTCCTGCACGGAAAACGTCGAGGACTGGTTCCAGAACTTTTCCTTGGAGGGCCGGGAGTAGGTGACGGAGATCGTCCGCTTTCCGCCCGCGAAGGCGCCGTCCACGAAGCTCCATTCCTTGGTACACGAGTGCTTGGAGGTCTCCGTCCCGTAGACGTCCGGAGGCTTGGTGACGGAACTGGCGTAGGTCCCGACCACCTTCAGCGCGTCCTTCGAAGCCGAGGCCTTGAACTTCATTTTCTGCGTTTCGTCCCGCGGCACGCCGGGCTCCTCCTTGCTGTTGTCGGTCGTGCCGTAGTCCTGCTCCCAAGTCGTCCCCGCCGCCCGCCCGTCCTTCGTGAGGTCCTCGTGCAGGAGCATCCAGTCGAAGAGGCCGTTGCCGACGTCGCCGCAGCTCCAGGTCCCCCCGACGAGGAGGGGCCCCTGCCGGACCGGGAACGCCTGGGGCCTGGAGAGTTCGTCCAGGAAGACCTTCGCCCTCTCCTTGCCCTTCTTCTCGGCCCCCGCGGGCTTCTCCTTCGTCGCGAGGAACCGGACGCTGTCCTTGAGTTGCCCCTTCTCGTCGCGGGTCACCTTGACCTCGAAGTCCGCATTGGCGAAGGTCCAGGTCACCGTTCCCAGTTCGATCCGGAGACTGCCGCCCTCCCGCACCTCCTGGTCGGCGACGAGTTCCGCCTGCACCTCCCGCGACTCAGTGTGGAGCTGGGGCGTCCCGCCCCGGTTGCCCGAGTACTTGAGGGAGAACGACCATTGGAACGAGAACCGGGTCCCCTGGGGGATCGGGGCCCATCGGGCGGGCGGCACCTCGGCGGGCTTTTGCTGCGGGGCGAGGGCCAGGATCAAGGCGCAAAGCGTTCTCATGAGCAGCTCCCTCGGGACGGACTCAGGAAGTGTATCCCGTCCGGGCAGGATCGGTGAGCGCGCGCCGTTTACTTCTTCACGACCTTCGCGAGCGCCGCCAGGGCGCGGTCCACGATCTCGGGCCGCGAGCCGTAGCCCATGAGGCCCACGCGCCAGACCTTGCCCGCGAAGGTACCCAGGCCGCCGCCGATCTCGATGCCGTGCTCCTCGAGCAGCGCCTTCCGGCCGGCCTTGTCGTCGATGCCCTCGGGGATCA
>JAHFOZ010000557.1 GCA_023261405.1 Planctomycetota bacterium | reverse complement strand
GATGCGCTTCATGTGAGTCTCCCGATGATTGCATGTTTCATCCATGGAACCCGGTCGTATATTATAGGAGGTGAGGGGTGGGAACGGGCCATCGCAATCACCCGGACCCGCGGGGGCACGCATGAAGACGCCGAGCTTGATCCTCCTTCCCGTGTTCCTGGCGGGCTCCCTGGCCGCTCAGGCTCAGGACGAGCCCGACAAGATCCACGTCAAGATCTACCGGAAAGTCGCCCCGGCGGTCGTCTACGTGGCGGGCGGCAGCCAGGAGGGCTCGGGGGTGCTCATCGACAAGAGCGGCATCCTCCTCACCTCCCCCAGCGCCTGCGGGTCCTCCACCGGCACCGTGACCGTCCTGGCCCACGGCAACCGTCAGTTTCAGGGGAAGGTCATGGGGCGCGTGAACGAGAAGGAGCTCGTCCTCGTCAAGATCGACGCCCAGGACCTGCCCTTCCTGGAGTTCGCAGACTCCGACCAGGCCCGCGTGGGGCAGGTGGCCTACGTGTTCGGCGACTCCTACAACAGCATGCGCAACGACGACCAGCCCGCGATGTCGCTGGGGGTGATCTCAGGCGCCTACGAGGTGACCAAGAAGCGCGGGGGCTCCTATTACGCGGGGAAGGTGCTCGAGACCTCCGCGGCGGTGAACCCCAATCAGGACGGCGGGGCGCTCGTGGACCGCAACGGGAAGCTCCTGGGAATCGTGAGCCTCAACTACGACGACTCCAAGTTCACCGGGCTGGCCGTCCCCGTCAACGAGCTCAAGGCGGACATCGAGCGGATACGCCGGGAGTTCGCGACGGGCGTGGTGGCCAGGCGCCCGCCCGCGGAGGAGCCCGCGCCGGCCCGCAAGGCGGGCGAGGAGCCCTGGCTGGGCCTCGAAGTCCGCGCGGTGGACGGGGGCCTGGAGGTCGTGCGGGTCTCGCGCGACAGCCCCGCCGCGAAGGCGGGGGTCCGCAAGGGGGACGTGATCGTCCGCGTGGGGTCGGTGCGCTCGGTGACCCGCGCGGCTCTCGACAAGGCCCTCGCCGCCAAGGGGCCCGGCGACGCCCTCCGCCTCTCCCTCCTGCGGGAGGACGGATCGATGGAGGAGCTCACCGTGACGCTGGCCCGGAGGAACCTCTACTAGCATGAAGAGCCTGATCGCGATCCTCATCGCCCTGGCGGCCGCCGTCCCGACCGTCGCTCAAGAGATCCGGACGGAGGACGACCTCGCGGCCACCCTCGAGCGCGGCTACCAGAAGGCGATCGAGAAGGCGGGCCCCTGCGTGGTTGCCCTCAAGGTGGAACGCGAGCCGGAGCCGGCCGCCAAGCCCGCCCCTGCCGCTCCGGGGGGGCGCGGTCGGCTCCGCGGGCTCCTGCCGGAGGACGTCTTCGCCAAACGGCCGGCCGACGCGTGGTGCACGGGGACCCTCGTGGAGGCGGACGGCCTCATCCTGACCACCCAGTTCAACATCTCCGGCACGGTCCGCTCGATCAAGGTCCTGCTTTCGGACGGGCGCGAGTTCGAGGGGAAACTCCTGGGCTTCAACGGGACCTACGACCTGGCCGCCGTGAAGATCGACGCGACGGGCCTCCCCGTCCTCGAGAAGGCGCCCCTGGACGACCTGCGGACGGGGAGCTCCCTGGTGGCCCTGGGACGGGCCCCGGACGGGAAGGGCATCACGGCGAATCCGGGCATCGTGAGCGCGCCCTCCCGGCTTTCGGGGCGCGGGATCCAGACCGACGCGCGGCTCAACTTCGGCAACGTGGGCGGCCCGCTCGTGGACGCGAAGGGGCGGCTCGTGGCGATCAGCTGCAAGGTGGACGTGAACCACTCCTCCACCCGCGGGCAGAACTCCGGCGTGGGCTTCGCCGTGACGCACGACCGCATCGCGGACGTGCTCCCGGACCTCAAGTCCGGGAAGAACGTGGCCGAGGCCCGGCGGGCCTTCCTGGGGATCGAGGCCGACCAGAAGGGCGCCGAGGGCGCCGGGGTCCCCCTGGCGTCGGTCCGGGCCGGGGGCGCGGCCGAGAAGGCGGGCCTCAAGGGGGGCGACGTCATCGTGGAGATCGACGGGAAGAAGATCACCTACTTCGACGAGCTCCGCGCGGCGATCACGCGGCGCTCGCCCGGGGACCGGATCTCGGTCAAGGTCCGGCGGGGCGAAGAGGTGCTCGAGTTCGAGTGCGAGCTCGGCTGGGCGCCGGAGGAATAGCGCGATGACGAGCGCCCTGCTGGCGGCCTTCCTGCCGGTTCTGTTGGCCGTTCAGGAGGACGCGAAGCTCCAGAAGCGGATCGAGGACGGCTCGCGGCACATCTCGGAGCGTTTCGTCTTCTTCGGGGGCGGCTCGGGGGTGATCATCTCCGAGGACGGCTACTGCCTGACGAACCACCACGTGGCCGGCGAGCAGCCCAAGGTGAGGGTGACGCTCCACGGAGGGAAGCAGTACGACGCGAAGCGGGTCTGCACGGACAAGCTGGGGGACATCTCGCTCTTCAAGCTGGAAGGCGCGGCGGACGAGAAGTTCCCGTCCGTGGAGTTCGGGGACTCGGACCGCCTCGAGAACGGCCAGTACGTGATCGCCTGCGGGAATCCGTTCGGGATCGCCATGCCCGCGGAGGACCGGCGACTCTACCCCACGATCTCGCTGGGGATAGTCTCGGCGACGCACCGGAACCAGGGCACCTATTTCGACTGCATCCAGACGGATGCCGCCGTGAACCCGGGCAACTCGGGCGGGCCGCTCGTCACGCTGGACGGGAAGCTCGTGGGGATCAACGGCCGGATCGCCACGCGGTTCATGAACCGGGTGAACTCCGGGGTGGGCTACGCGATCTCCTCGGCGCAGATCTCCAACTTTCTGCCCGAGATGCGCAAGGGGGGCGACGGGGGGGAGATCCACCACGGGCAGGTCACGGGGCTCGTCGTGTCCGACGCGAACACGCAGGGCCAGGGCGCGCGCGTCGCGGGCGTGCGCCCCGGCAGCCCGGCGGAGCGCGCGGGGTTCAAGCGGGACGACCTCATCGTGGGGGTGAACGAGCACGCCGTCTTCAACCGGGAGCGCTACTTCGGCGCCGTGGGGATGTACCCCATGAAGACGGAGCCGGCCTTCCGCGTCAAGCGGGGCGCCGAGACGGTGGAGCTCAAGGCGAAGCTCGACAAGTACTCCCCCCTG
>JAHFOZ010000556.1 GCA_023261405.1 Planctomycetota bacterium | reverse complement strand
TTCGACACTTTCGATTCGCAGGGGTGCCCCCCTACGGTGCAACCCAGTGAATCAAAGCTGACTCACCCCTAGTCGGTTTTCGACCAGTAGCTCTTGATATTCTGGTCGCTCGGCCAATCCTTGTACGAGGCGTTGGTGAGGGGCCCCGGCGGGGTCAACCCGCCCGCGGGCTTGATACTCGACTGGATATGCCGACGGTACACCACCCCCTGCTCGTTCAGGATCACGGCAACCTTTCCGCTGGCGCCGTACGCGTCCGGATAGGCGATTATCCCGAATTTTCCGTTATGGTGAACATCGCCCATGAGCGGGGTTCCCCCTGTGCTCGTCTGGTAGTCCTCGCCCGTCTGCGCGTCGGTATCCAGCACCGCGATCCAGAAGCCCGACTTGTTGCTTATGGCGCCGAAGGCGCTGATCCCCTGAAGCTCTCCTCCGGCCTGGCCGGCCGCCAGGGGCGCCGAGTCGGCCAGTGCGACCGGGAGTTCAATGAGTTTGATGACCGAGTCGTTGAACCCCGGAATCGCGGCGGAAGTCATAGAGAAGAGCCCGGACACGTCGCCGGTCCAGAAATCCGAGATTCCGTTCCCGTCCCGGTCGTTCCCCCGGAAGTCATAATTCGCCACGGCCACGGTCTTGATGGTGGCCAGGATCGCACGCTCGTTGCTGGCGAGCTGGGAGGCCAGCAGCGCCGGGACCGCCAGCGCGAGGAGGACGGACATGATGGTGATGACGATGAGGATCTCGATGAGGGTCAGTCCTCCCCTCGACCGGGACCACGTGGGTTTCATCCAGCCTCCGCGGCTAAACCTCGATTTAGAACACCATTGTACACCCAATATAAACGTTTCCCATGCCAATCAGCAGGGGAAGCGGCGATGAAATATTTCACTCCCCTCCGCTTCCTTGACCCGCCCCTTCCGGATCGGTAGGATCGGCCCCCATGCGCCCCCTTGTCCTGTCGGCTCTCCTGTTCATCCTTGCGGGGTGCCGCTCCGCCCCCATTTCCGCCCCCCCACCCGCGTTCTGGGCCGGCGTCGCCGTAGTCGATATCACCCCCGCAAAGAACGTCCCTCTCGGCGGCTACGGGGCCCGCCAGGGCAGGCCCATGACGGGGGTCCATGACCCCATCCATGCCAAGGCCCTCTGGCTCGAGACCCCGGAGACCCGCCTCTGCATCGTCACCACCGACCTGATCGGATCGACGGTCGAGATCCGCGACCGCATCCGCCCTGCCGACGCCCACCTCATTCTCGCCGCCTCCCACACCCATTCCGGCCCCGGGGCCCTCGCCCGCGGTTTCTGGAAGCTGGCCATGGGGGAGTTCGACGAGGCTTTCCATGAGGAGATGACGGCCCGCCTCAAAGGTGTCGTGGAGAAGGCCCGCGCCGACCGCCGACCCGCCCGCATCGCCTTCGCGCGCGGCGAGGCCCCCGAGTTCGCCCGGAACCGGCGCGTCAAGGACGGGCCCATCGATCCCGAACTCAACCTCCTGCTGGTCACGGACCTCCTGGCCCGCCCTATGGCCGTGCTCGCCAACTACGCCGCCCATGGCACCCTCCTCGGAGACAAGAACTTCCTCGTGAGCGGGGACTGGATTGGCGCCTTCCAGCGCGCGCTGGAGGCCCGGGTGCCGGGCGTCGCTCTCTTCACCAACGGCGCGGAAGGAGACGTGGCGCCCCGCGCCCCCGCCGGTCGGGACGACTTCGAGAAGTGCGCCGCCCTGGGCGAGGCGCTGGCGGAGCGCTCGGCGAATTTGGTCCGCGCCCTTGATAAAACGAGCGCGCAGGTTACAATCTCCTACGTGGAGAGAGGGGTGGACCTGCCGTCCCCCACCCTTCCGGCGGCCCCGACCCGGAGCGTCCTGGGGCTCCTCCAGATCAACGGCGTGCGGTTCTTCTGCTTTCCAGGGGAACCGGCCGTGGAACTGGGCTTGGAGCTCAAGAAGCGGTTTCCGGGATCGTGGATTTTCGGGCTCGCCAACGACCACCTGGGCTACTTCCTCACGGAGGAGCAGTACCAGAAGGGCGGCTACGAGCGCCTGGTGAGCTTCTACGGCCCGGGCATGGGGCCGTGGCTCGTCGAGCGCCTCACGGAGTTAGGAGAGAGGGGACATGCGCAGGATCGCCCTGGTGAACCAGAAGGGGGGCGTCGGTAAGACGACCACCGCCGTCAACCTCAGCGCCGGCCTCGCCCGCCTGGACCGGCGCGTGCTCCTCGTGGACCTGGACCCGCAGTCGAACGCCACCGTCTCGCTCGGCATCCAGCCCCACGAGCAGAAGAATACCACCTACGCCATCCTCAGCGGCGCCAAGCCCGAGCCCCTCCCCGTGGAGGAGAACCTCTGGATCCTCCCCTCGAGCATCGACCTGGCGGGCGCCGAGATGGAACTCGCCTCCGCCATCGGACGCGAGACCATACTCCGGGACGCACTGGCCGACCTCAAGGGATTCGACTTCGTGATCCTGGACTGCACCCCCTCGCTCGGCCTCCTCTCGATCAACGCCCTGACCACCGCCGGCGAGGTCATGATCCCCCTGCAGTGCGAGTTCCTCGCCCTGCACGGGATCTCGCTCCTGCTGAGGACCGTCGAACTCGTGAAGCGCCGACTCAACCCGGCGCTTTCGATCACGGGCATCATCCCCTGCATGTACGACGCCCGGAAAAGCATCGCGCGGGAGACGCTCGAGGAGATCGAGACGCACTTCAAGGACAAGGTCTTCAAGTCGAAGATCCGCACGAACGTCCGCCTCGCGGAGGCCCCCAGCCACGGACGCTCGATCTTCGAATACGCCCCCGAGTGCTACGGCGCGGAGGACTACCTGGCGCTCGCCCGCGAGGTCGCGGGGATCGAGGCCATCCCGCGCGCGGCGCCTTCCCCTGCCTCCGGGGCGCTGCCCGCGGTACAATAAGGGGCGTGCTGGCGCTCGCGCTGCTTCTTTCGCTTCAGGACTCCGCCGACTCCCACGTCGAGTCCGCGACGGCGAAGCTCCTGAAAAACGACTTCGCCGGCGCAATCGAGGGCTTCACGAAGGCCCTCGCGCTCGACCCCCGCCGCCCCGACGCCTGGCTCGGCCGCGGCAAGGCGCGCAGCAAGACCGGCGACGTCGAGGGGGCGCTCCGCGATCTTGACGAGGCCGTGAAGATCGACCCCAAGTCA
>JAHFOZ010000001.1:35382-53824 GCA_023261405.1 Planctomycetota bacterium | reverse complement strand
TCATGGAACATGTGAGATCGGTCCTCGGCGCAATCAACGCAGGACCCGAAGCAGCCATCACCATCAGTCGTCACGTGAGCCCACATGCTATTCGGATATACTTGGGGACAGGTACTTAGTCAACGGGAGGATCGCCTACGCGTTCACGTTGAAGTCGGCGAGCTCCACCGTTTTCGTCCAGGGATTCAACCTGCTCGACCACGACCACCGCGAGCACCCCCAGGGCGACGCCTACGGCCTCCTCCTGATGGGCGGCCTCGACCTGGCCTGGTAGCGGATTCGCGATCCCTCCAAACACCTCCTCCCGGATCCCGAAATGAGATCGGAACCGAAGGAGGACCGTATGATGAAGAGCCTGATGGTGATCCTCGCCGCCGCCGGATTCAGCTGCGGCCTCGGATGCGACGACCGGGATGACCGTCCCGGACCGCCCCCTGCCCCCGCGGACCTCGTCCAACTCGACGATCTCCACGTGCCCATCCCGCCCGGGGGAAACGCCCTTGAAGGCACCCTGCGGTTCGAGGCCACCCTGGCGACGGCCGCTCCCACCATGTACGTCGCGCTGCAGGTCCGGGTCTTCTCCGTGAATCAACCCCGAAGTTTCTCCGCCTCGGCCATGAGCGAGTGGGTCCCGGACGGGTGCCGCACCCGCGTGGACTTCTCCGGGATTCCCGAGGGAAGCTACGGCTGGTGCGCGGAGACGCTGGACCAGCAGGGTCTCAGGTCCCCCCAGGCCGACTTTCGCGGCCCCTCGGACATCGATTTCACCGTCGACCCCTCGAAGCCCTCCGAGCCGCGGCAGTTCCGGCTGGATGCGGCCCTTGTCCTCCCGCCCGGCGGCGAGACCCCGGAGGTGGGCGTGATCCTCCAGGCTCGCGTCCACAGCACCAGCGGAATGCTCGTCCATGCCCAGTTCGAGGTGAAACCCGCCGGCGTCGCCTTCGACGGGGAAGGGCTGCAGGAAGGATCGCCCGTTCAGGTGCGCCGGCAGTCGAACGCCACCGTCCGAGTCACTCCCGGTCCCTTCCACTGGCGGGTCCGCACGGAGGCCTATGATTCGACGCGCGGCCCCTGGCTGGAGTACCAGATCGAACCCGAGGTCGCGCCTCCCGCGACCGACTTCACCCGAGTCCCCGCCGACTCTCCTCCCGTCCCCCAGCCGCCCGTGGATCTCGGCCAGCTTCACACCGATCTCCTGACCGCCCTCCCGGTGGGCGGAACCAGCGGCGAGAGCCAGGTGGCCTTCCGCGGGACGACGCCGTATGACCCCTTGGAGTTGGTGGCCCTTGAGTTCGAGGTCAAGCCCGTCGGGATCGTCTTCGACGGGAACGCCGCCCTCTCGACCGGGTTCGTGCTGGGCGGATATGCCGCGACGGCCTGCCTCCGGCTCCCCGCTGAAGCCCACCACTGGCGATCCCGCACCCTCCACGCCCTGGGCGGGACCTCCGAGTGGGTCGCGTTCGGGTCCAACCTGGACGGCGTCCCCGCGGACGCCGACTTCATCCTCAACGGCCCCACCGCCTGGTTTCCCCAAGACCCGAAGGACCTTTCCCAGCGGCGGCTCAACGGGTCCACCCTCATCCCCGCCGGGTCGGCCCTCTCGGAATCCGGCTTCATCGCCCAGGGCACCGTTCTGGAGGCCGGCTCGCCCCGGGGCCTCGTGCTCGAGGTGGAGGTCCGATCGGACGGCGCCGCTTTCTTCAACGTGCCCACGGCGGTGGGGAGTCTCGCCGGCACCGGCGGCGTTTCCCGGGCGGAGGTGACGGACCTGAAATCGGGCCGGCTCTATCGCTGGCAGGCCCGGACCAAAGATTCGGAAGGGGAGACCTCCGCGTGGGTGACCTTCGTCAACAATCCCGTTTCCACCACGGGTTCTTCCGGCTCCTCGGGAGGCGGGTCGGGTTATGGCGGGGGGCTGACGGGCGGCGGATGCGCTTCCGTGTCCGTCGCCGGCGTGTCCGGCGCGTGGCCGGCGCTCTGGGCTGCGGTCCTCGGGCTCCTCGTGGTCCGCCGCCGTCCCGGAGCTGCGCGATGAAACGGATCCCGCTCCTGCTCAAGGTCGGATGGACGCTCTGGATCGGCGTCTGGATCCCGCTCTACTGGGACTACTACGGGCCGCAGAACTTCCTCTGGTTCTGAGACATCGGCAACCTGGCGCTGCGGGCGATCTTCAAGGGCGTGCGTCGGCCGGCCTCCGTACCCTGACGGGGACGCGATCAGCGCCGCGCGCCGGGCCGACGCAGGATCTCCGCGGACAGGATGAGCTTCGCGCCCGGCGAGAGGGCCCGGTTGGCAAAGAGGATCTCGTCGAGCGAGCGGCCGCTTCGCGGTCTCGTCGCGGTGGCGGCCGGGGCGGCCTGCGGGATCGGCGCGGAGGGCGCCTCCTCGATGACCCGGAAGTCGGGACGCGGCGCCGCGGGCGCGGGCGCCTGGCGGGGGACATAGGGAGGGGGCGCCTCCGGGGCGTCCTCCTCCTCCTCGACGACCTCGACCTCCGCGGGAGCGGACTCCCGGGCGCGCTTCGCCGCCGCGTGCTCCTCCCGCCGGCGCTTCATGTAGGGGCCGAAGAGCTCGTCCACCAGCTCCTCGTACGGCAGCTGGGCGCTTCCCGGCTGCGGGTCCTGGGGCGGCGCCTCGCCCCGGGTCGGCTCCGGCTTCTTCGAGCGGAGCTTCTGCACGAGCGAGCTCACCAGCGCGAAGGCGATGATCACCGCCCAGATGATGAGCTTGATCAACCCGCCATCGACGCCGCCGTCGCCGAGGAGCGTCCAGGTCATCGGAATCTCCGCCTACTGGGGTTTCGCCTGCGGCCCGCCGGGGGGCGTGCTGATCGAGTGGCGCATCTCGGTGTCCGCCTGGACGTTCCGCATGTTGTAGTAGTCCATGATCCCGAGGCGCCCGGCGCGGAAGGCCTCCGCCATCGCCATGGGGAGCTCCGCCTCCGCCAGCGTGACCTTGGCCCGGTTCTCCTTGTCGAGCGCGATCATCTCCTGCTCGCGCGCCACGGCGAGGGCGCGGCGCTTCTCCGCCTCGGCCTGCGCCATGCGCTTGTCGGCCTCGGCCTGGTCGACCCGCAGGCGCGCGCCCACGTTGTCGCCCACGTCCACGTCGGCGATGTCGATCGAGACGATCTCGAACGCCGTCTGCGAGTCGAGCCCCTTGTCGAGCACGCCCTTGGAGATGCGGTCCGGGTTCTCGAGCACCGTCTTGTAGCTCTCCGCCGAGCCGATCGAGCTCACGATGCCCTCGCCCACGCGGGCGATGATGGTCTCCTCCGTCGCGCCGCCCACCAGCCGCTCGAGGTTGGTCCGCACCGTGACGCGGGCCTTCACCTTGAGCTGGATGCCGTCCTTCGCCACGGCGTCGAGCGTCTCGCGGCCCTTCTTGGGGTCGGGCGCGTCGATGACCTTGGGGCGCACGCTCGTCTGCACCGCGTCGAGCACGTCGCGGCCGGCCAGGTCGATCGCCGCCGCCTGCTCGAACGAGAGCTTGATCTTCGCCTTGCTGGCGGCGATGAGCGCGGTGATCACGCGCACCACGTTGCCCTTCGCCAGGTAGTGCGCCTCGAGCTGGTTCGTCTCGAGCGGGATGCCGGCCTTCACCGACATGACCCGCGCGTTCACGATCGTGTGGGGCGAGACCCTCCGGAGCGACATCCCCACGAGATCGAGCAGCCCCACGCGCGCGCCCGAGAGGAGCGCCTGGATGTAGAGCCGGCCGTAGCTCATCAGGATGATCATCATGATGATCCCGAAGAGGAACCCGGCGCCGATCACCCCCAGGCCCAGGGTGCTCCCCCAGAACCCCGGTTCCACGGGCGCGGAGCGGCCGGTCACCTGCACGGCGAATGAGAACGCTGTCATCAGACCTCCAGTATCAGACGGCCCGGACGACGATCCGGTTGCCTTCGACCCTGACCACGCGGACGCGGCGGCCGCGCTCGACCATCTCGCCGGCGGTCACCACGTCCACTTTCCTTCCTTCGATCGTCACGATGCCCGCGGGCCGGAGCTCGGTGTTCGCCTCGCCCTCCTTGCCGGCAAAGGCGGAGTAGTCCTGGGCGAACGATCCGCCCCCCCCGAGCGTGGAGCGCAGCGTCAGGCGCCGGATCCCGATCACGATCGACGCGGGGCCCACGAAGAGCGCCAGGGAGACCTGCCCCGCGCCGAGCGCCCAGTGGTGCCGGAACCCGAAGACGACGGCCGTCGCCAGCAGCGCCACGCCCGCGATCCCCATCACCACGCCCGGCATGAACGCCTCGGCGATGATGAGGGACAGGCCGGCGGCATAGAGCAGCAGGACGAGCCAGAGTTCCATGCGTTACCGCTTCAGCCTCCCGACCACGATCCGCATCCCCTCCACGCGCAGGACCTCCACAGGTTCGCCCTGTGCGATGAACTCGCCTTCCGCGACGACGTCGAGCAGCTGCCCGTCCACCTCGACCTTCCCGCCCGGGCGGAGCGTGGTCACGGCGTGCCCCTGCCTCCCCGTGAGGTCGCCGGTGGAGGCGGCCGGCGCGGTCCCCGCGAGCTCCGTGGCCAGCACCAGCCGGTTCATGAACGGGACCTTCGGCAGGAAGCGCAGGATCGCCAGGAACCCGACCGTGGCCCCCATGAGCGCCACGGCCATGCGGCCGAGCGAGCTCAGGAGGGCGTCCATCTGCCACGGCGAGCCTTTCACATCCGGGATCACGAAGTCCTGGAAGGAGAGCAGCATCCCCGCGAGGACGCAGATCGCGCCGGTAATGGCGAAGATGCCGGTCCCGGGCAGGAGGAAGAGTTCCACGGCGATGAGCGCCAGGCCCGCCACCACGAGCAGGATCTCCCACATCTCCGCGAGCCCCGCCAGGTGGTGGCCGAAGAGGAGCATGGCCAGGGCGAGGATGCCGATGACCCCCGGCGCCCCGAAGCCCGGCGTCTTGAGCTCCACCCAGATCCCGATGACCCCCACGATGAGGAGGATCGTCGAGACGAATCCCGAGGTCAGGAACTCGACGAGATTCTCGGACCAGGAGAGGGCCACCGTCTCCTCGAGAGGGGAGACCAGTCCGCGCTCCTCGTAGATCACGCCGCGCGCGCTGGCGGCCTTCGCCAGCCCGGCCGCCACCGCCTCCCGGTCCGTCAGCGTGAGGATTTTCGTCTTCGAGTCGTAGGGAGTCTTGGGCCAGGCGAACTCCTGGCCCTGGGTCTTCAGCGCGTCCATCTCCCCCTCGGTGAGGAAGAGCTTCTTCCCGTCGACGACGACCTCGAAAATCTCGAGCTCCTTGTCCACCATGGCCTGGACGAGGTTGGCCGAGTAGCCATGCTGCTCCGCCCGCGCGCGGAACTGGGCCCGGGCGGCGGAGACGATCTTCTCGGGGGCCATCTCGAAGCCGCCGTCCGGCTTCATCATGATCGGCGCCGAGGCCCCGATCGAGGTGGCCGGGGCCATGTAGATCTGCCGGCAGGAGATGCTGATGTAGACCCCCGCGGAGAAGGCCCCCGCCATCGTCCGGCCCTCCATGGAAGGGGTGATGAAGGCGACGGTGGGGATCGGGTGGAGTTTGGCGAGTTCCTCCCCCACGCGGACCATGGCGCCCATCTCGCCGCCGGGGGTGTCGATCTCCACGAGGACCAGGTCGGGCTTCCGGGAGCGGATGTGGTCGGCGGCGCGCTTCATGAGGGCGACGGTGGATGAGCCGATCTCGCCGACGATCGGAATGACGACCACCCTGGCGCGGGCTGGGGGGGTCGGCGCGGGCTTCTCCTGGGAGAACCCCGCCGCCAGGAGCAGGACCGCAATAGGAAACAGCGTCCGCATGGCTCTCCTCGATTCTATAGCACGTCTCCCGGGGTGTCTAGGTCGCCTTCTTCCGCAGCGTATCTCAGACGACGGAAGGCCGGGCCTGTTAACGAAATCGCGCCGAAATTTCGTTTACACTGTAACCTGGGGGGGCACCTCGCTTCTCCGGAGGATGAGAGAATCAGGTGTTCCTTGCGGGGTCCCTTGATTCGTGCTTCGCTATCCGTCATTCGTGATTCGGAGCCCCTGACCCTTTCGGAGGAAGCATGGCCAAGACCTTCAGCGCACTCGAGAAGAACATCCTCAAGTCCAAGGGCCTGACGGACGCGCAGCTCAAGAAGCTCGCGAAGGCGGGCATCAAGGGCCGGGAGGATTTCAAGACGGTCGGCGATGCGACCACGCTGCGGCAGCTGGTCGCCGGCCTCTCCGCCGACGCGGCGGCGTCGGTGGTCGCCTGGGCGCTCGGGGGCGGATCGGCGGGGGGCGGCAGCGTCGTCGTGGACTCGCCCGACGCGGTCTACTGCGTTCACTGCCGGACCCGGCAGCCCAAGGACTACAAGAGCGGCGACCTCTGCGGCTCGTGCGGAAAGCAGGCGGAGCCCATTCTCACCTGCTACTGGTGCTCCGCCGGCGGGCCGGGGAAGTTCTGCCGCCAGTGCGGCGCCGAGTTCGTGCCCACGGCGGAGCTCGAGCTCGCCCTCCTCCTCAAGCGGGAGGGGCTCCCCAAGGACGCCATCCCGGGGAAGCTCAAGGCCATGAGCCCCGCGGAGAAGGACGTCCTCTGGGGCAGGATCCGCAAGAGCCGTGGCTAGGAAACCGGCGAAAAAGTCCCCGAAGAAGGTCCGGGTCGAAGCCGCACAATCCTGCGAGCGCTGCGGGAAGCCGCAGCCAAGCGCGTGGAAGGCCGGCGAGCTCTGCGTCCACTGCGGCCGCGCCGTGCGGCGCGACGTGCGCTGCTTCTGGTGCGCGAAGTGGACCCCCTTCGCGAAGTTCTGCAAGGACTGTGGCGCCGAAGTCGTGGAGGAAAGGCTCTACGGCGCCGCCCGCATGCTCAAGGACGCGGGAACCGACCGTTTCAACGTCCCCCGCATGCTCCGCGAGCTGGACCCGGACCAGGTCGAGAACTTCACCCGGATCTACCAGCGCCAGGCCGGGATCGTGGCGCGCCACGCGGACGACGTCCGCTTCCTTGAGAAGTTTCTCTTCAAAAAGGGCTACGCGGCCGAGCTCGAGGAGGAGCTCGTCCCGCAGCTCCCCTGGCCGGAAGAGACGCTGGCCCGCCTCGTGCCCAGGTCCCTGCCTCCGGGCGGCGATTTGGACATCGTGAAGGCGATCTTCGACGCCACGCCCTTTCCGCGCACCCGGGGTCTCGCGGCGCTGGCGCGGGTGCGCCTCGACGACTGGAAGGCCGTGCGCGACGCCCTCGCGATCGGCGACCCCGACCTGCGCGGCGAGGCGGCGCTCGTCCTGACGGGCTGGCGGGTCCGGACGGCCGTGGGGCGGATGCGCGACGAGCGCTGGATCGTCGAGGAGCTCAGGAAGTCCCCCTTCCGGCTGGAAGCAGGGGTTCGCCTCGCGCAGGACGACGCCCTGCTTCGGGAGGCGCTGGCCTCCCCGGATCGCGAGACGGCATTCGCCGCCGCGCTGGCGCTCGGGGAGGTGGAGCGGCTCCAGGCGGCGCTCGCGGGGGACGACCTCGAACGGATCGCGGCGGGAAACCGCCTGATCGGGCTCGGGGTGATCCGCCCGGTCGAGGAACCCATCCGGGAAAGCCCCCTTGAGGTCCAGCGAGAGCTCGTGGACTCCCTCGCGCGCCGGGATGAGCCGGCGCCCGAGCTGGCGGACACGCTCCTGGGGATCGTGGAGACGACGGAGGACGACACGCTCCGCGAGCGCGCGGCGCGGGTGCTCTGCCGGAAGCTCAAGCCGGAGTGGGCGCTCCGGGTTGCCCGCGCGGCCCGCAAGGAGCGGTACGTCTTCCAGTCGCTGCTCAAGGAGGAGGCCGGCCTGCCGCCCGAGGCGGTGGAGGAGGTCCTCAACCACATGGTCTCGGCCGGCCTCTTCGCGATGCACCAGTACGGCCTCAAGGAGGCGGCGGCACGAGGCGCGGCCCCGGAGGGGTTCGTGCCCGCGAAATTCCCGGCCGCCGACGACGAGACCCGGAAGGAGCTGCTGCGCTTCGCGGAGGCGCAGCTTGAGGCCCGCGGAGACGAGGCCCTCCACCGCTTCGTGATGAACGTGATCTTCGGACCCTACTCCGCCCCGGTGCGGTCGGCGGCGTGGTGGACCCTGCACCGGTGGTACCGGCGGGACGATCATCGCGGGTACGGCCCGCTCCGGATCGAGCGGGTGTCGCTCGAGCGTTTCTTCGGCTCCGCGCGGGACTTCCTCCCGAAGCTCGCCGCCGTGCTCGCCGACCACGACACGCTCAAGGAGGTCGGTGTCTTCGAGTTCCTCGCGAACCTGCTGAAGTACGACGTGGAGGAGTCCGGCGTCGAGGCCCTCCGGGCCGAGGAAGTCGCGTGCCGCGACCTCGTCCGGACGCTCACCGGAGTGGTGGAGGGAAGCGACTCTTGGGCCTATCTTCGGACCGCGGCCGCGGACTTCCTGGGCGTCCTGGGAAAGCACCCCTCCTGGAGCGCCGGGGTCCTCGAGGGGCTCGAGCGGGTCCGCCGGGGCCAGGGTTTCGACCTGACGGACGCCTGCGACCGGGCGATGAAGTCCATCCGCGGCGAGACGGACTGAGGGTTCAGGGAACCCGCCGCGAACGCCGATCTAGCTCCTGAGGGGCGGAGTCCGCCCCGAGGAGAGAGATCGTGGAAGCAGCGCGGGCCCTCGGCGCCTATTACACGCCCGCGGAGCTCGCCGACCCGATGACCCGCTGGGCGGTGCGCGGGCCGGGCGACTCGGTCTTCGACCCTTCCTGCGGCGAAGGCTCCTTCCTGGCGAGCGCCACGGGCCGCCTCCTCTCGCTCGGCGCGGAGCCGCGGCGGCTCTCGGACCAGATCGCCGGCGTGGACGTGAACGCCCGGGCCCTCTCCCGGGCGCGCGGCGCGCTCCTCTCCCGCCACCCCGGCCTCCGCTGGGGGCGGCTGGCGCAGGACGACTTCTTCCTCTTCGCCCGGGAGAACCTGGGCAAGCTGACCTTCGACGCCGTGGTGGGGAACCCGCCGTTCCTCCGCACCCAGGGCCGCTCCGTGGCCCGGAAGCGCCTGGAGCTCGAGACCGCGGCTCGCGGCGGCATCTCCCTCACGGCCGATGCCAGCTCGTGGGCGGCCTTCACCGCGACCGCGTGCGGCTTCGTCCGCCCGGGAGGCCGGCTCGCGATGGTGGTGCCGCGCGAGGCGCTCTTCGTCAATTACACGAAGCCCCTGCTGGCGATGCTGGAGCGGCGCTTCGCGAGCGTGAACCTCATGGCGCTCGAGGGGAGCTGGTTCGAGGGTGCGCTCGTCAAGGTCGCGCTCCTCCTCTGCGAGGGGGTCGGCCCCGGCGTGCTCCGCCTGCACGAGGCCGGGCGGCTGGGCAACCTGGAGGAGCTGGTGGAGGCCGCGCCCGCCGCGGTCCCGGCCGCTTCGTGGGTCTGGTCGCGCATCCCCGGGGAGTGCCGCACGGCGGCCGCGGAGACGCTGGAGTCCCCGCACCTCGCGCCCCTCACCTCGATGGCGTCCGTGTTCATCGGCGTCGTGACGGGAGAGAAGGACTTCTTCCTCCTCCCCACGGGCCGCGCCCGCGAGCTCGGGCTCCCGGAGCGCTGGCTGCTGCCGGCGCTGGCCCGGCCCTCCCACCTCGAGGGCAGCACGTTCACGGCGACCGACCTCGCCCTCCTCGACCGCGCGGGCGAGGCCTGCCGGCTCCTCGCCGTGCCCACCGACTACGCCGGGGGCGAGGCGGGGCTCGACGCCTGGCTCGCCTCGGGGCGGGAGCGGGGCATCGACCGGAACTACAAGTGCCGCACGCGCTCGCCGTGGTACTCGGTGCGGCGGCTCCTCCCGGCGCCCGACCTGCTCCTGGGCTACCTCGTGAAGCGGCGCCCGCGCCTCGCGGCCGGCGCCCGCGCGATCCACTCCACGAACAACCTGCACCGCCTCTACCTGTCGGAACCGTGGCGCTCCTCCGCCGCCCTCGTGGCGGCCGCGGCGTACAACGCGGCGACGATGCTGAGCGTGGAGCTGCTCGGCCGGGTGTCCGCGGGCGGCGCGCTCAAGATCGAGCCGGGCGATGCCACGCGCGTGCGGCTGATCCATCCCGAGCTGCTCGGCCGGGTGCCGCGGGCGGCGACGGCGGCCCGGGCGATCGACCGCGCGCTCAGGGACGGCCGCGACGATGACGCCTTCGCGATGGCGGACGACCTCGCCCGGCGTGCCACGGGCTGGAAGGCGCGGGACCTTTCCCGGCTCCGACGCGCGCAGCAGGCGCTCCGCGACGCGCGCCTGCGCTGAGAACCCCTACTCGGCCAGCTTCGCCAGGCGCTTCACGAGTTTCGCGGCCTCGGCGCGCACCGGGCCGGTGTTGCGGCCCTCGAAGAAGCGCTTGTAGACGAGAATGTCCTCGACCTTCTCGTTCCAGTGCTTCAGGATGAAGGACCAATCCGAGAGCAGGCGGTCGAAGTCCTCGGGCGCCTTGAGCTTGCGGCCCTTGAGCATCTTGCGGGCCTTCTCCTCGACCTTCTCGGGCGCGACGAGGCGGCCCTGCACGACGTCCTTGCGGATCCTCTCGCGCACGCCGGCGTCGGGGATGCTGCGGATCTTCTTGGCGATGGCGCTGATCCTGTGGACGGGGAGCTTGTGCTCCACGGCGGTGGCGACCATCTCCTTCCCGCCGAAGCGGTGGGCCTCGAGCGCGGTGCGGCCGGCGATCTTCCGGTCGCGGATCGCGCGCTGGACGGGTGCTTCCATGTCGAGCATGGACAGCAGGTCGCGGATCCACGCCTCGGAAAGGCCCACGAACTTCGACACGCGCCGCATCGCCTCGGACTCGGCGACCTTCTGCCGGAGAAGGAGCTGGACCATCGTGTGGAGCCCCTCGGCCTTCTCGATGTCCGAGAGCCCCTCGCGCTGGAAGTTCTCGGCGAGCGACTGCAGGGCCATCTCCTCGTCGCTCAGCTCGTCGACCTCCACCTCGACCTTGTCCCAGCCGAGCGTCTTGAGCGCCGCGAGCCGGCGGTGGCCGTAGCAGAGCTCCACGGTCGAGCCCTTCATGCGGCCGCGCAGGGAGCCGGGCCAGAGCCCGGAGGCCTTGATCTCCTCGGCGAGCGCCCGGATGGACTCGCGGTCCATCTTCTTGCGGGCCTGCCACGGATTGGGCAGGATGTCCCTGACGGGAATGACGACCTTCATGGTGAACCCCTTCTCCTCGGATCCCCCAGCTGTGTGGATGGTACCGTGTTTCTATCACACGCCGCTCGAGCTGTCAACGAAGCGCCGTGTTAACGATTCAGCGCCGCAAATTCGTCAACACGCGCTCATCGCGCCGTTCCTTCGCGGAGCAGAGCGGATCCGTCGACGTCGCGCCGTTCCTTGACAGCGGAAGTCCGCGGGCTAGAATACCTCTGACCTTCCAGCCGTGACGCGCGCGGGGGAACGCGCGGGAGGGCCGCGACAAAAACTCTTACGACCGAGGGATACTCCCGCCGTGGCGAGACTGATCCTGGAGTCCGGAGGAGAGAGGCGGGAACTTCGGATCGCCGGACCGATCACGATCGGCCGCGCGTCCTCAGCCACGGTCCATATCGACGACAAGACCCTCTCGCGCGAGCACACCCAGGTGAGCTCCGAGCAGGGCCGCTTCATCGTGAAGGATCTCGAAAGCAAGAACGGGACCTACCTCAACGGCGCGCTCATCCGCCAGGCGGAGCCGCTCAAGCACGGGGACCGCATCAAGGTCGGCCCCGCGACCTTCGTGATCCTCTTCGACCCGGGCGACGCCCCGCCTCCCGCGGCGGCCCCCAGGCCCGCGACCGCGCGCGCCGTGGCCCCCGCGGCCGCCCCGGCGCGCCCCAAGCTGAACCTCCGGGAGGTCGTCAGCGGCGTCCACCCGGCCGTCAAGTTCGTGCACACCCTTTTCCTCATCGGGGTCGTCGTCGTGGGCGCGTTCGTGTCCAAGTTCATCTTCGCGATCCTTCTCAAGCAGATCGCCCCATGAGCCCCCTGACGCACCAGGAGAAGGAGAAGATCCTCTCCATCCTCGAGTCGAAGCTCGACCCCAAGGTGTACGACACCTGGTGCCGCTCGCTCGAGATCGAGTCCGCGGGGGATAACGCCTTCCGCGTCCCCACCGCGAACCCGTTCTACCGTGACTGGCTGGAGAAACTCCTCCGCAAGCCCCTCGAAGACGCGTTCGAGCAGATCTTCGGTTGTGCGCCCGAGATCATCTTCCAGGTGTCCGACGAGGGGACGCCCCTGCCGGCGCCGCCGGCCCCCGCCGAGCCCGCCCCGGCGCGGCCTGAGGGCCCCGACGCCGCCCCCGCCCCGGACTTCCTCCTCAACGCGGCCTATCGCTTCGACACGTTCATCGAGGGACCTTCCAACCGGATGGCGTTCGCCGCGGCCGTGGCCGTGAGCGAGAACCCGGCCACGCTCTACAACCCGCTTTTCATCCACGGGGGCGTGGGCCTGGGGAAGACGCATCTCCTCCAGGGCGTCTGCCACGCGGTCCTCGCGCGGAACCCCGCGGCCAAGGTCCAGTACCTCTCGTGCGAGGACTTCGTCAACGGGTTCATCTACGCCATCCAGAAGAACAAGCTGGAGGGCTTCCGGGCCCGCTACCGCAGAGCAGACGTGCTCGTGGTGGACGACATCCACTTCCTCGCCGGGAAGGAGGGGAGCCAGGAGGAGTTCTTCCACACCTTCAACACGCTCCATCTCGCGGGGCACCAGGTGATCCTCTCGAGCGACCAGCCCGCCGAGGACATCCGCTCGCTCAAGCGACACCTGCTCTCCCGCTTCAAGATGGGCTTCGACGCGCGCATCATGCCCCCCAGCTACGAGACGCGCCTGGCGATCCTTCGCGGCAAGGCGGACGCCCGCGGCTGGGAGGTGGCCCAGGACGTCCTCGGCTACGTGGCGTCCGTCGTCGAGACCAACATCCGCGAGCTCGAGGGCGCCCTCACGAAGGTCATGGGGTACGCGGCTCTCTCGAAGCGCGCCCCCGACCTCGAGCTGGCCAAGGAGGTCCTGCAGGAGGCCATCCCCGCCCCGGGGCCATCGCTCTCGGTGCCGCAGATCCAGCAGGTGACGGCGCGCTACTTCGGCAAGAAGGTCAGCGAGTTCCAGTCCCGACGCTGGACGAAGTCCACGTCCTATGCCCGCCAGGTGTGCGTCTATCTCTGCCGCAAGCACACGGGGGCCTCGCTCGACGAACTGGGGAGCCACTTCGGAGGGAAGGACCACACCACGATGCTCTACTCGATCCGCAAGATCGAGAAACTGCTCTCCACGGAGCCCGGCCTTCGAGCCGACGTGCAGCGCCTCGAGCAGGAGCTGGGGCGGAGGTAGCGCGTCGCGCGCGGGTCGGCCCCCCTGGTGCCATTATCCCGCACTCGACCTGGATCAACGGCACCGCGACGAACTTCGAGACCGCCCGGCGGGGATAGGGTACCGTCGTGGCGAATAAGTTTATGTTAGGTGAGTGTTCGCCATAACACTGGCGCGGGAAGTCCTAACCCATTGTGGGCAAACCAGGGCGACGCCCGAAGGGTTCCAGATTAAACCAAAGGTTTTCAAGGACGCGTCTACAGCCCATTAACGCCGCGCGACCGGCATGTGGAAACTTATCTAACTGAAAGGCAATGGGTTGAGAGGTTATTTCACAATTCAACAACGAGCGGGCGGGGGCTTAAGAAGATGAAGAATTAGATATAGTAATAGACTCTAATATAGACCGGGTTCAGGGTTTGCAGCGCTTACAGGAGACCTTGCCGCCCTCGCGGGCGTGCCACTTGCTTTCGAAATAGATCCGGTCGTCTTCGGGGATCTGTTGGGCGGTCTCGCAGTAGGAGAGATGGAAGAGACGCCCCGCTTTGCCTTCGGAGGAGATGTACTCGGCCAGGGCGCCGCGGGACATGTACTCATCGATGGGGAGTTCGAACGCCTTGATGGCCTCCGTCTCCGAGGCGAGAATCTGCACGAACTTCGAGAGGCCCAGGCGTTCCAGGACGAACCGGGATTCTGCATTCATCCCGTAGAACTTGATGTCCCCCCCGCGGGCACGGGCCTCGTCGATGTAGGCGACGAAGCTGGAAATCCCATGGCTATTGAGGTAGACCAGGCGGGAGCAATCCAGCGCAAGCCGGGCAAAACCCCGGTTCATGAGTTTCTCAAAAATGCGGGTGATGGGCTCGTCCTTGGTTTCATCCAGACGCCCTTCCAGGATCACGATCGCGACCCCGTCCGCATCGCGAAGATCAATCTTCAGGACCCGCTTTTCGCCCCGCCCGATCCGCTGCTCCTCGAGAATCTCCCGGATGAGCGAGCGGCTGAGAACCTTCTTCCGGATCAGGATCTCGCCCAGCGGTTGGGGGGTCCGCTTGCTCTCGATGTCGGACCGCTGGATGGCCAGGGCCTCATCGATCGCCTCGGCAGGGGCCAGGTTCCTGCGGACGAGCAGTTCGCCGATCTTGTGGTACGTATCTTTCAGCTTGCGCGACATTCAGGCCCCCAGTCGAGAGTAATTATACCCCAAGATTCCACGATGCAACTTCGGGGCCGGAATCTCGCGGAACGCCCCGGATAGATATCGTCAATCCCGCGCCAATTCCACAAGCTTCGTCTGGCCGTAGGACAGCGTGGTGAGCGTCAGGTTCTTCGCCGACGCCACCAGTTGCTTGAAATGCTCCAGGTCCTTCACCGGCGTGTCGTTCACCCGCGTGATGATGGAGAGAGGCAGCAGCTTGGCGATGTCCGCCTTGGTGCCGGACTCGAGCCGCGCGACGACCACCCCGGTCGCGTCCGGTTCCACCTTCTGGAAATGGCGGACCTCGTAGGTGAGGTCTTTGACCGTGTAGCCGAGCGCGTCGTCCTTGTGCTTCTCGGCCGTCTCGTAGTCCATCGGCGCGAGCTCCAGCGTCAGGCTCACCGAGGACTTCTCCTTGCCCCGGAGCCGCTCGAACGTGACCTTCTTCGCCGCGCCCATCTCCGTGAGGATCGTGGTGAGGTAGTTCCGCGTGGGTTTCCACGGGGTGCCGCCGCCGCGCATGCTGGGGCCCCCGCGAGCGAACGCGTAGCGGTCGGGCTCGGCGGCCAGGTCGCGGGCCTGCCCGTCGCCCTCGGCACGGACGGAGAGCAGGATGTCATCCACCTTCAGCCCGGCCCTGGCGGCGGGGGAGCCGGCGTAGATCTCCGTGACGACCAGGCCGCGGCGGCCGTCGTTGGTGAGATCGCGCTCCTGGATGCGCAGGGCCTCCGCCACGGGCTTGGAGATCTCCTGGAACTCCACGCCGAGCCAGACGAGCCGCTTCTCCTCCTTCTTCGTCATCGGCACGGCCTTGGTGTCGAAGTGGGCGGCCGGGTCCTTGAGGGCCTCCGCGATCTCCGAGAAAAAGATGAGGCGCCGGAGGTAGTCCTGGAGGTACGAGGGCCGGTAGCGCCCGTAGTACCGCTCGCGACCGGCGTCGAGGGCCATCTCGTCGAGGTCGTCCTCCTTCTTGTCCACCGTCGCGAAGCCGGCCACGTGGCCCTCGAAGTCCAGCAGGAACGAGCCAGCGCGGATCCGCTTGCGGGGCTGCAGGCGGGGCGCTCCGCCGAGGCCTGTCTCGGTCCGGAACACGCGGTTGGTGTCGAGCTTCGTGCGGCTGCGGCCGAAGCGGTCCTCCACGAGGGCCGTGAAGAAAAGATCGCCCGGGGAGGCGGGCCGCGCGTCCCGCAGGATGGACGGCTTCGTGGCCAGGCCGTCGGCCCGCACGACGAGAGCGCCGAACCCCTTGAAGGCCCCCACGAAGGTCGCCTGATAGGTCTTCCCGTCCTCGGCCACCGTGATGTCCTCGATCTTGCGCACCTGGTCGCGGGTGAGGAGCTCAGGGATGAGGAGGGTCCCCTTGGCATCGAGCGCCACGCCGAAGAGCACGGCTCGCCCGCTGCGTCCCTCGTCGGGCGGCGCGAAGCGCTCGGCGGGCCGCTCGGAGCGGAACGCGATCTCGACGCGCTTCACCCCCTCCGGGAGGGACTTGCGGATCGCCTCGTAGCGCTCCTCGAGATTCGTGATCCGCTCGTCCGCCAGAAGGGCCTTCCCCAGGAAGGAGCTCCGCCCGTCCGCGGCCACCCACAGGTGGTTGTCGAGCGCGATGCCGACGGTGGCCCCCGCCTTGTCGGAGACCACCGAGCCGGGGCGGAGGGCGTCGACGCAGAACCAGTCCTTGCCGGGGACGAGCTCGGCGTTGGTCTGGATGTAGGGGCTGACGTTCAGGTGCCAGAGGCCGTCGACGCGGTCGGCGTAGGTGACGTGGAAGGTCTCGCCGAGCGCGGGGCGCTGCCAGTCGGAGAAGGCGAGCGGGACGAGGTCGCGGGGCGACGAGGGTTTGACCATCACGAAATCGTGGCGGCGGCCCACGGCGTGCAGACGGCCCTCGAAGCGGGCGCCCGAGGCGTCCAGGAGGGCGATCTTCTCGATGTCCGCCTCCTTCAGGCCGCGGTCGGCCATGAGGACGAGGTCCTTCTCGATCGCGATCCCCCAGGTCTCGAAGGGCTGCCCGTTCTCGGCGAGCTGCTGGAGGCGCTGCGTCTCGGCGTCCTGGGCCTCCTCCTCGAGCTCGGCCTTCTCGAGACGCGATTTCTTGCGGAGGGTGATCTCCGCCGCCACGAAGGACTTGTGGACGGCCTCGTACACTGCGCGCACCTTGTCCCGGTCCTCCTGGGCAGAGGCGGGGAGCGCGGCGCGGGACAGGGACGGGAGGGCGAGCAGGAGGACGGCGGTTCTATTCGTCATCGAGGTGCTCCATGTCTTTCTCGAAGTCCAGCACGACGAGGCGGCGGTAGCCGTTGCGGATCACCCGGAAGAGCAGCTTGCACTTCCCGCGCTCCATCTTGAGGCTCGATTCGTGGACCTCGCGGATGTCCTTGAGGGTCTCCACCGGCCGGTCCCCGACGGAGAGGAGTATGTCGCCATTGGCGAACCCGCTCACGCGCGCGTTCCCGTTGAACTTGACGCCCTGGATGTAGAGACCGCGCGGCTTCGAGAAATGGAGCAGGGGGTCGGCGAACTTGGTGATCTCCTTCACCGTCATGTCCCACTTCTTGCACTCGAAGTCCTCGCCCTCCTGCTTCTCCTTGGCCGCGGGTGTCAGGGTCACCTGGCGCGTCTCGGCGCCGCGGAGGACCTCCATCCGGACGGGCTTGTCCACGGCCAGTCCGGCGAAGCGGCGCTCCACGGCGGGGAGGTCGGTCTCGTACATGCCGCGGACCGGCTCGCTTTCCACGGCCACGGCGATGTCGCCGGCGCGGAGCTCGGCCTTCTCGGCGGGGGATCCCTCGTCCACGCTGGCGACAAGGACGCCCTGCTTCGCCTCGAGGAAGGAGCTTTTCCGGAAGTCCTTGAGCGGCTGGAAGCGCAGCCCCGTCCAGGCGCGCGAGACCTTCCCGTGTTTCACGATGAGGTCGACGACGGCGATCACCGTCTCGGCGGGGATAGCGAACCCGAGGTTCTCGGCGCCGCGCATCCCGCGGGCGTTGATGCCGATGATTTCGCCGTCGATGTTGACGAGAGGTCCGCCCGAGTTGCCCGGGTTGATGGCCGCGTCCGTCTGGATCCAGAGATTGTAGGGAGAGAAGTCGAAGTAGCGCTCGAGCGAGGAGACGATGCCCTTGGAGACGGAGCGGTCGAGGCCGTGCGGGGCGCCCATGGCCATGACCATCTCGCCCACGCGCAGCTTCCGGGAATCGCCGAACTTGGCGCAGGGGAGGGGAGCCTTCGACTTCCGCTCCGAGAGGTCGAGCTTGAGGACGGCCAGGTCGGTCTCCGGGTCGAGCCCCACGACCTTCGCGGAGAGTTCCTCCTTGTCCGAGAGGATGCACTTGATCTCGGTGGCCTTCTCCGCCACATGGTTGTTGGTGACGACGTAGCCTTCCGGGCTGATGATGGCCCCGGAGCCGAAGACCTGGATCTTCTCCATCTTGCCCCCGCGGAACTCCTGCTGGATGGGCTTGATGAAGACCACGGCGGGGAAGACCTTGTCCTTGGCGTCCTGGATGACCTCCTGTTCGGGGCGCTGCGAGGCGCAGCCGGCCGCCAGAAGGAGGAGCACGACGCGGGTGTTTCTCATACCTCGATTATACGCGCAGGGAACGTCCCGGAGCGGGCGTCGTAGTAGATAGGGCACGCGCATTTTTCTTGGGGAGGAGTCTATGAAAACCCTGGCCGTCCTGTTCGCCCTTTCCGCGGCCGTGTTCGCCGACGAGGTCACGCTCAAGGGAGGCGGGAAGGTCTCCGGCATCGTCGAGGAGAAGGGCGACCTCGTCGTCGTGCGCATGGAGCACGGCACCGTGAGCTTCCCGAAGGACAAGGTCGAGAAGATCGACCGGACGAAGGGGTCCACCCTCCAGGAGTACAACGCCCTCGTCGAGAAGTCCGACCTCTCGAAGACCGCGGACCTCGAGGCGCTCGTCAAGTTCGCCGAGGCGAAGAAGATGCCGGAGCAGGCGAAGATGCTCCGGGAGAAGCTGGTCCTCGTGCG
>JAHFOZ010000001.1:20781-35372 GCA_023261405.1 Planctomycetota bacterium | reverse complement strand
CGGACCTGAAGGACGCCGCGAAGCTCGAGGCGTTCGGCGACTGGGCGAAGGCCCAGGGGGGCGCGGCGATGGCCGCCGAGGCCTACGTCCGCTGCCTGGCCGTGCGCCGCGAAGCGGCGGACAAGAAGGACGCCGAGGCACTCTATGAGCTCGGGCTCTGGGCGAAGGCCCACGGGCTCCAGGCCGACGCGATGGTGCTCTTCCAGGACGTGATCACCCTCAAGCCCAACCACGAGTTCGCCCGGCGCGCGCTGGGCTACCAGTTCCACCAGGGGACGTGGATGACGCCCTCCGAGGTGAAGCAGGCGATGGGGCTCATCGAGTTCGAGGGCGACTGGATGACCCCGGGCGCAAAGGAGGCGGTCCTCACCGCGCGCACCCTCCGGAAGGAGCGCGAGGCGCTCGAGGAGACGCGGAAGAAGGTCGACGCGGACCGCGCCTCCGCTCGCGCCGAGTACGAGGCCCAGCGTGCGTCGCTCGATGCCCGCGCGCTGGAGCTGGAGAGGAAGCTCGCCGAGCTGGAGCGCCGCCGGATCGAGATCGCCCAGGCGCAGGTGTTCGCCGCCTGCGGTCACGCGGGCTGCGGCCTTGGCGGGGTGCACGTCCACTGCACCCGCCCCGGATGCGCGATCACGACGGTCCACGTGCATTGCACGCGGGCCGGCTGCGCGCTGACCACGGCCCACAGCCACTGACGCGCTCACAACAGGTTGACACCCGCGCGGCCGTCTGCTCTAATGCCGCCCGAGTGTTCGGACTTCTTCCCAAGGAACCGATTTTCTTCGACCTGTTCGAGCAGGCCGCCGCGAACGTGCATGAGGGGGCGAAGGCCCTGGCGGCCCTCCTGGACGACTACCGGGACGTGGCGGAGAAGGCGAAGAAGATCAAGGACATCGAGCACGCCGGCGACAAGATCACCCACACGACGATCGAGAAGCTCAACCAGACCTTCATCACGCCGCTCGACCGCGAGGACATCCACGAGCTCATCTGCCGGCTGGACGACATCCTCGACCTGATCGACACGGCCACCAGCCGCATGGTCCTCTACAAGATCGACAAGCCCACGGACGATGCCAAGGCTCTGGCGCGGGTCCTCGTGAACGCCACGCAGATCATCCAGGGTCTCCTCCCCCAGATGAAGAACATGAGGCAGACGGAGGCCCTCATCCAGCAGTGCATCCAGATCCACACCCAGGAGAACGAGGGGGATCGGATCGAGCAGCACGCGATCGCGTCGCTCTTCGAGAACAGCCACGATCCGACCTTCATCATCAAGTGGAAGGACATCTACGAGGACCTCGAGTCCGCCACCGACCGCTGCGAGGACGTCGCCAACGTCATCGAAGGCATCGTCCTGAAGAATGCTTGACCCCCACGTCGTGGTCGGCATCATCGTGCTCGTCGCCCTGGCCTTCGACTACATCAACGGATTTCACGACGCGGCCAACTCGATCGCGACGGTCGTCTCGACGCGCGTGCTCTCCCCCAAGGCCGCCGTGGCCATGGCCGCCCTCTTCAACTTCGTGGCCTTCTTCGTCTTCAAGCAGGGCGTGGCCACCACCATCAAGGGTGGCGTTGTAAGCCCGGCCGTGGTCAGCGTGTCGATCGTCACGGCCGGCCTTCTGGCGGCGATCGTGTGGAACCTGATCACGTGGTACTACGGGATCCCCTCGAGCTCCTCCCATGCCCTCGTGGGCGGATACGCGGGGGCGGCGGTCG
The DNA here is from genome assembly GCA_023261405.1 of Planctomycetota bacterium. Taxonomy (GTDB): domain Bacteria; phylum Planctomycetota; class MHYJ01; order MHYJ01; family JACPRB01; genus JACQFK01. Next base: position 33,650 of record JAHFOZ010000001.1, on the reverse strand, counting down.
TCAAGGCGGGATTCGGCGCGCTCGTCGGCGGGGGCATGGTCCACAGGCTGGTGCTCGGCGACCACAAGTTCGACACCTCGAAGATCACGATCATCGACATCTCGGTGTTCATCCTCATCGCGCCGGTCGTGGGTCTGGTCCTGGGATTCATCCTCATGGTGATCGTCTACTGGACCTTCCGCCGCTTCTCTCCGAGCCGGGTAGGGGGCCTCTTCCGGAAGCTCCAGCTCATCTCGGCCGCCGCCTACAGCCTCGGCCACGGAGGGAACGACGCGCAGAAGACGGCGGGGATCATCGCGGCCGTGTTCGTGGCGGCCAAGTTCAGGGAGCCGAACGCCCAGATCGACACATGGATCATCTTCGCCTGCTACGCCGCGATGGGCCTGGGGACGCTGGCGGGCGGCTGGAGGATCGTGAAGACGATGGGCCAGAAAATCTGCAAGCTCCAGCCGGTGCATGGGTTCTGCGCGGAGACCGCGGGGGCCGTCACGCTCTTCGTGGCCACCGCGCTCCATATCCCCGTGAGCACCACCCACACGATCACCGGGTCCATCGTCGGCGTGGGGTCCACGCGCGGCCTGCACGCCGTGAAGTGGGGCGTGGCCGGCCGCGTCGTCTTGGCCTGGGTCCTGACGATCCCGATCTCCGCCGGCATCGCCGCGGCGCTCTACTACCCGGTGAGCTGGATCATCAAGTTTTAGGGGACCCCCAACCAGGACTCCACCTGGAACCTCACGGGTCGGAGAAACGTTCCACGGTGAAGCCGGAGAGGCGCGCCCCCGGGTCGCCCGGGGGGAGACCGGCCTTCTCGAACGTGCGGCGCAGGAACTCGGAAGCGTCCCAGCCCCACTCCACGGCCACCTGGGGGAGGAGGAGGCCGGAGGCGGCGGGCGACTGGACGTAAAGACCGTGGGTCCCCACGCGGATCTCCTCCGGGCGCAGGGGCGTTATCGGCGAGAGGACGGAGATCTCGATCTCGAGGGCCGGAAGCTCCTGGGCGCGGAGGGGGCTGAAGCGGGAGTCGCGTCCCGCGGCGGACCGGGCCATGTCGCGAACGGACTCCCAGAGCGGCTCCACCGCCTCGACGTGGCCGATGCACCCCCGCAGCTCGCCGCCCACCCGCAGGGTAACAAAAACGGCGCCCTTCTCGCGAAGGGCGCCGTCCGGGTTCCTCAGTTCGGGGGCGGGTTCCCCGCGCGCCGCGGCGGCGGCCGACTCGCGCGCGAGCCCGAGGAGCGTGCGCCTCTCGTCCGGGGTGAGCACGCCCCCAGTGTACCGCTCCGGGGCTACTTCTGGAACGAAGTGGGGGCCACGCCCGCGGGGGCCACCACGAAGATCTCCACGCGCCGGCTCTGCTTGTCGTTGCCGCGGGGCTCGCTGCAGCCGCGACCCTCGATCCACATCTGCCGCTCGGCGAAGCCGCTCTGCTTGAACACGGCATGCACGGCGAGGGCGCGCTTGGTGCTGAGCTCGATGTTGTCGTCCCACTCGAGGAGTTTCTTGACCTTCTCGCTGACGATGGGCTTCTTGTCCGTGTGGCCCACGATGCGCACGGTGGAGCCGCGTTTCATCCCTTCGGCCACCTTCTTGAGGACATCCTTGCCCTTGGCGCTGATCGTCCAGCTGCCCAGGTCGAAGAGGAGGTCGCCGGCGAGGACGACCTTGCCGGGACTCACCTCGATTTCGCTCGACTCGAGGCCCATACCCGCGAGGGCCTTCCGGAGCGCGTCGGCGAGCTCCTTGCTGGTCTGGCTGGCCGACCCGTAGGCGTCGCACTCGGCCATGTGCTTGTCGAAGGCCCCGCCCTTCGTGCGCCACTCCTTGTTGTCGCGCTCGAGGGCCGTGATGTAGGCCTTCTGCTGCTCGACGACCGAGTCGTGCTCGCCCTTCGGGACGAAGATGCCGCTGCAGCCCACGCTGCCGGCGAAGATGACGGCCACCGCCAGGATAGCGACCTTGGACATGCCTTCCCCCTCTCTCTGAGGACCCCTGTACTCTCTCCGAAGCCCGGCGACACGCCGGGTCAAACGTGTAAATTATAATCTGTAAACCATGAATGTCAAGGGGGCGTGCAAAAAAAGAACGGGACGCCCCTTTCGAGGCGTCCCGTCCGCAATGGCCGGGAAGGGACTGCTACTGGGGGTTTGGGGCCGGGGCGGCGCCGGGGGCGGCCGCGTCGATTCCCTTGCCCTGGGGCTTGTCGAAGGTGATCGTCTCGTAGTTCTGGTTCAGCTGCTTGCCCGCCATGTAGGGGTCGGTGAAGGGCGGGACCTTGGTGCCGCCGTCGGGGTACTTCTTCTGGTGGAAGTTCCTCCACTTCGCGTCCTGCCAGAACTTGTCGAGGATCCATCGGGAGAGCCCCTTGGTCATGGCCGAGGGCTGGTCGGTCTTGCCCATATCCATGGCCATGGCGTCGTAGACGAAGAAGCCGCTGTAAAGAGAGACCACGAACGCGAGGAAAACGAAGAACGTCCACACCGGGTGGGCGCGTTTGCGCTCGATCTCCTCCTCGACCGCGACGGGGATCTTGGAGCCGACCTTCCGTGCGACGCCCGTCATGCCGGTGCGCCTGCGCGCCACGGGCGGCGGGGCGGCCACCTCCTCCTCGACGGCCTCGGCCTCGACCGTCTCGTCGGCGGTCTCGTCGGCCAGCTTGAGGGGCTCGGTGGACAGGCCGGTGTCCGTGTCCTCCTCGATGAACGTCTCCTCGCTCTCGGCGCCGACCTCCTCGGCCTGCACCACGAGGTCGTCGTCCGTCTCGGCGGGGCCCCCCTTGGGCTTCTGGCCGCCGCCCACGGCGGCGAGCTGGGCGGAGGTGTCGGAGAGCGCGGCGGTTTCCTGGCCGATGTCCAGGTCAAGCACCGTCTCGTCCTGCGTCTCGGTGACGGGGGTGGACGGGAGGATGATCGTGGGCTCGGTGATGCGCCCCTTCTTGAGGCTCTCCACGTCCTCCTTCTTGAACTTCATCTTGTTTTCATCACGGAAGGCGCGGAGCTCGCCCTCCGAGACCATGCGCTTGAGCTCTTCCTCCCCGAGCTCCAGCTCCGCCATCACGTCTTCGAAGCTGAAATAATCCACGGTGCCCTCCGCAAAGCGGTCCCGAAATACGACCTTTACTTCTTTTCTTCCTTTTCCCTGGGCGCCGACTTCTTGAGTTCCTCGATGATGTCCTTCACGTGGGGCTTTTCGTTCTGGAACTCCACCACGTCCATGTCGAAGGAGATGTCCCGCGCGGCCACCAGCTTCACGTTCCGCCCGCCGGTCCCCACCTGGTAGCAGCAGAGCGAGATCTTCTCGTCCTTGCTGGTCACATCCGTGGACGCGGCGCCCGCCCTGCGGGAGGCGGCCCGCTTGAAGAGGACCCAGAGGACATCCTGCTGCTGGGAGGTGGCGCCGCCCGTGGCCAGCATGAGCCCCTGGCCCGTGTTGTCCGTCCCCTGGAGGGCGGCCAGCGGCAGGGTGGCGGGGGGCAGGCCGGACGCCTCCGCCTGGGGCAGCCGGTTGTTCGTGGCCACCACGGTGAGGAGCACCGCGATGATGCCTGCCATGATGCCCATGGTGAAGTAAGTCCACTTCGCCATTGTCAGTGCCTCCAGGGAGAGACCATCTCCCGAACCTTCATTTGACATCGGTCCCTCGGACCGTGTCAAGCGAAACTGCTCCTCACCTTCCAAGACGCAGGGGGAGGGGCTTTCCCTGCAGCAATTGGGGGCTCACTTTCTATCCGGGGGGACCCCCTTGACCCCCCGCAGTTTGACATCGTCGAAGTTCCCCAGGTCGTCGAACGAGCCCAGGCCCACCCGGCCCCAGGCGAAGGTCTTGTCCACCGCTGTCTGGGCCGGCGTCTTCAGGTCGTCCCAGTACACCTCGATCGTCCCTTCCGCCGCCTTCCGGACCACCTTCACCGTGTGCCAGCCGTCGGTCCAGTTCGTCCCCTCGGTGGTCTTCGTGGAGATCTTCTTCCGGTCGGCCCCGTTCACGATGAAGATCTGGTTGGCGTGGTCGTCCGTCTTCTTCCCAAGGTGCGAGTAGTAGAAGTGCGCCGCATCCTGGTAGCCGAAGAAGAGGCAGAGGTCCCGGTGGGGGTAGTCCTTGATGCTGCTCTGGGCCCGGGCCTCCAGGACGAAGTCCCCCAGGACCAGGTCCTTGAGGAGCGCCACGCCGAAGGGGCTCCGGTGGGGCGTCTTGGGCTGCGTCTTCTTGTGGAGGCTCAGCATCTTCCCCGTGGGGCCGTCGGCGGTCTTCCAGGCGTCGGGGTCGCTGAACTCCCAGCGATCGGCGCCCTTCTCGAAGTCCTCGCTCAGGAGCTCGGGCGGGTCGTCCGGGCGCGCCGCCCCCAGGATGAAGAGCGCCAGAGGGATGCGGATCAGCGTCTTCATGTTCCTTGTCCTCCCGCGCCCCATCCTACGCCTCCTCGCCGGACACAATCCACAGGATGTCACTCCCCTACTTCTTGGCGTTCTTCTCCTTCTCCTGGCGCTCCTTCTCCTTCCTCACGGCATCGTCCCACTTGTCTTTGATCGTCTGGGGGGAGAGCCCCGGGTTGTGGCCCGGGATGTGCAACTGGGCGATCTTCCCGTCGTACGTGATGTCCCGCGTGTCCACCAGGTCGAAGAGCTGCCCGTTGCCCATCGACCGGTAGAGGCAAAGCGACGTGCGCTCGTAGTCCTTCCCGTCCTTGTCCTTGGCCTTCTCCCGGAAGAGGATCCAGCAGATGTCGTTCTGGTTGGGCTGCGAGCCCCCGGTCCCCACCACCACGGCGGCGCCCGTCCCCGTGGCGTCCCCGGAGACCGTCTGCGCATGCGCCGGGGACAGGGGAATCGCCCCCGCGAAGCAGGCCGCCGTCATCCCGATGAGTGCGCCCAGAGTGATCCCGAAGGCGAGTTTCATAACGACCCCCATCACGACAGTTCCCCGCGCCCGGTTCGCCGGAGCCGATCCCGTTCCTGGGCCGAGCCGGACCGAAACTGCTCCTATACGACGCCGCCCCTGCCGTGTTCCGCCGGAATTCGCAGCGGGCCACGGATACTCCAGAAATAAAACAGGAGGAATCGCGGCCCGCTCCGGGTACCATCCCCGGAGTAGTCGAACCGCTCCTGATCCTGCGAAAGGGTAGACATGAAGGCCGACGTGACCAGCCAGCTCCAGGTCCTCCTCGCGCGCCTCGAGTCGCTCAAGGAGTCTCTTTGACGTCGACCGTAAGGAAACCCGCGCCCGAGAGATAGACGCCCTCATGTCCGCGGCGGACTTCTGGAGCCGCCCGGACGCCGCGCAGGGGCTCATCACCGAGCTCAAGTCCATCAAGGGCGTCGTCGAAGCCTACCGCAGCCTCCACCGGGACCTCTCCGACGAGATCGGCCTCCTGGAGATGTGCGACGACGCGAAGGACCTCGCCCACATCCAGGAAGTCCTCGCCAAGCTCCCCGCCGTGACGGCCCGGGTGGAAGGCATCGAGGTCCAGGCCCTCTTCACGGGCAGGAACGACGCGCGGGACGTCTTCCTGTCCATCCACGCCGGCGGCGGCGGGGTGGACGCCATGGACTGGGCGCAGATGCTCCAGCGGATGTACATGCGCTGGCTCCAGCGCAACGGCTACGAGGCCGAGCTGCTCGAAGAGCTCGAGGGCGAGGAGGCGGGGATCAAGCGCGCCGTCATCGAGGTGCGCGGCCGCTACGCCTTCGGCTACCTCAAGGCCGAGGTCGGCGTCCACCGCCTCATCCGCCTCTCCCCCTTCGACGCCAACCACCGGCGCCAGACGAGCTTCGCCGCCGTGGACGTGGTCCCCGAGTACGGCGAGATCGACATCGACCTCAAGGAGGGCGACCTCAGGATCGACACCTATTCCGCCGGCGGCCCCGGCGGGCAGCACGTGAACAAGACCCAGAGCGCCGTGCGCCTCACCCACCTCCCCACCGGGGTCGTGGTGCAGTGCCAGAACCAGCGCTCCCAGATCCTGAACCGCAAGTACGCGATGAAGGCCATGGCCTCCAAGCTCCACCAGCTCGAGGAGTCCAAGCGCGACGCGACGTTCGCGAAGATGTACGGGGAGAAGGGCGAGATCTCCTTCGGCGGCGGCCAGATCCGCTCCTACACGATGCAGCCCTACACCCTCGTGAAGGACGAGCGCACCGGCCACCAGACGGGCAACATCCAGGCCGTCCTCGACGGGGCCATCGACCCGTTCATCGAGGCCTTCCTCCGCTGGAAGGAGCGCAAGTACTGAGCCCGCCCCTGTCACAAAAGCCCCAGTGGCTTTTGTGACGGACCGGTCATTTCCCCGACGAGCTGAGGATCAGCACCCGCAGCGCGGTCGTCGCCCGGCGCGAATCGTCCTGCCACTTGGCCGGCAGGTACGAGCCGTCCGTGGCGCGGCCCGACCGGTAGCGCTCCAGGCCCTTCTTCCACTGCTTCCATTCCACCGAGCCGGTCCCCCGCCACGCCAGGAGCGCCTCGGTGCCGAGGAACGCCTGCAACGGATCCGCCGGGCCGCGCTCGGCGACGCGGCGCACCGCCATCAGGACCTTGGGATCGCGGTCCGCCAGGGAATCGAGCGCCATCCGCGCCCGGACGTAGAGCGCCTCGGAGGCCGGGTCGAGCGTCGACTCGGCGAGCTTGATCGTCTTCGGGTCCACCTCGAGCCCCAGGTCCCGCGCGCGGACCAGGAGCGGCAGCGCCAGGGCGGGCACGCCCTTCCGGTCGAGCGCCCCCGGCTTGTCCGAGAGGAACGACACCGCCTTCTGCAGGGTGTCGCGGACGCGCGGGTCGGACGTGCGCATCTGCAGGAGCCGCGAGAGCGCCTCGGCGGCCAGCACGTGCTCGAAGAGGTCCCGGCCGATCGCGCCGTCCTTTCCCTGAGCCTGCCGGAGCGCCAGCACGATGCGGTCCGCCGCCGGGTCGATGCGGCGGAACTCGTCCTCGGCGAACTGGAACCCGTAGCTCTCCGCGTAGGCCAGGAGCGTGAGCGCCTGCACGCCGGTCTCGCCCAGGGCTCGGGTCCCCTCGCCGAGCGCCTTGGGGGGATCCTGCTGCACCGCCAGCCAGCGCAGCGAGGAGAGCGGCGTCTGGTCGCCCGACGCGGCGTAGAGGTCCACCGGCTTCACCAGCTTCGTGGGCTCGGGGATCCCGGCCGCGTTCTCGCCGTCCCGGGCGCGCTTGCGCGGGTCCTTCCGTCTCATGAAGAGGATGCGCGGGTCGTCGGCCGTCCGCTCCAGGCCGCTCGCCGCGTACATCTCGTCCTGCTCGAGGACCAGGAACGCCGTGTAGGGAGACATGATCCGGTACTCCTTGGAGAGGGCGATCGCGGTCTTCTTGAGGTCCTCCGTCTCGGCCTTGAGGAACGCGTCGCCAAGCAGGGAGGACAGCTGCCGGCCCGCCCAGACGAACGCCGCGGAGCCCCAGCGTTCCTGCTTCTCGGGGAACTCCAGGGAGCGCTTGACCTCCACCTCGCGGCCGGCGAGGCGGCCCCGGAGGATGACCTCGTGCGTCCCGGGCGTCGCGTAGCGCCCGGAGACGAGGAGCTGCTCGTCCACGAAGAGCCGGGTGTGCCGCGCGGGAAAGACGGCGTAGGCGCCCGCGCCCCCGAGATCGAGGCGGACGTCGGTCATGATCGGGCGGGAGCAGCGCCGGAGCGCCGAGAAGAGCGTCCGCTCGAGCGCGTCGGCATCGGGCGCCGCGAAGCACTCGCCGCCCGAGCGCTCCGCGAGCGTCTCGAGCGTGCGGTCCACGCCGGGCTGGCCGATGCGGACCCCGAAGAAGAGCGTGTTGGCGTCCACCTTCGAGAGCGCGTCATTCACGATGTCCCGGCCCGAGAGCGATCCCGCGGTGGGCTCGCCGTCGGAAACCACGAAGACGAGCCGCGTGGCCTCGGCCTTCTCGGCGAGGAGGGCGCCCAGCGCCTCCTCGAGGTCCGTCCGGCCCGAGGGCTTCAGGGTCTCGAGGAACTTCGCGGCGGCGCGGAGGTTCTCGGCCGTGGGCGCGACGGAGGCCTTCTGGAACGCCTTCGCCTGCGCGTTGAAGGCCACGAGATTGAAGCGGTCTTCGGGGGCCAGCTCGCGGAGGCAGGCGTGGACCGACCGGGCGAGCGTCTTGAGCAGCGCCTCGTCGATGCTGCGGGAGACGTCCAGCAGGTAGACGACCTCCTTGGGGAGCGGCTTCTCGCCCTGCTTGAGCAGGTTGGGGGTCACGGCGAGGAGGAAGTGGCCGTCCTCCGCGCGCGGCCGGTGGGCCATGAGGCGCAGGTCGAGCTCGCCGTCGGACACCTCGTAGCGGACCGTGAGGTCCTTCTGGAACTCCACGTTCGAGCGATCGGCCGAGGCGGCGAAGCAGGTCTTCGACTTGAACTGCGTGGAGAGCTTGCCGGAATCGACCTTCCGGACGGGCGTGCCTGCCTCGACCTGGACGTCGATCGAGAAGTGGTCCATCTTCTGGGCTTTCTCATGGCTCACGGTGACGGGGTAGGTGTAGGCGATCGAGCCCGCCTCGTAGGCAAGGACCTCGAGGTATCGGGTCTGGAACTTGATGGCGCCATGGGGGAGGATGGGGAAGACGCGGACGCGCCAGACGTTGTCGCGGACGTGGTCGAGGATGCCCGGGTCCACCCGGCGGTTCACGTAGCGCTGGTAGACCTCCTCGGCCTTCGAGCGCTCGAGCATCTGGCCGTGCATCTCGCGGTCGCCGACCCACATGCGGAAGTCGACGATGGTGCCGCCGGGCGCGACCGTGAAGAAGTAGGTCCCCTCGCGCTGGCGTTCGGACAGGTTCTCGAAGACCTGGGTCACCGTGGTGGCGGCGACGCGGTGATGCACCTCCGCCTTGACCTCGTGCGCGGCGGTGCGGATCTCGCCGTCCTGGACGACGAGCTCCTGCGCGGCCGCCGAGGCGCAGAGTGCGAGGATCGCGACGAAAGTCTTCATGCCCGGCCCTCCCGATTCGATTCCGCCCCTGGCATACGACGTCGAAGATAGGACGCCCCGTGCAGGGGAAAGGTAAATAGCGGGTCCCGCGGAATTCAGGCGGGACTGCCGCAGACGCGCGCGCCTCGCTCTTCCTTGGAGGCCGGAGTCCGCAAGGACCGGAGTGATTGATAGCACGTCGGGGTTTGCATCGAAATAGGGGGGACGCGTTCAGCGGTGCTTTCGCCAGCAGGGGCAGGCGTTGCTGCAGCGGCATTCCTTGGGGTCCACCGGCTGGCAGCACTCGTCCTTGCAGGCCTTGTAGCCGGAGCTGGAGTAGGAAACGGGCCCGATCCCGATGCCCGTGCCCGACGTGCCGTCGCGACACGTGGAGCTGCACGCGGCCGGCGCGAGGAGCGCGAGGGCCGCCACGGCGACGAGGATCCGCATCGGGAGCCGATGCTACAAGAGGCCCGGGCCGCGTGCAAGAGGCGCCTGGAGGAAACGCTCGCCCCCCCCTCGCTGTCACGGAATGCGCCTGGGGCTCCGCGTGACATCGGGGCGTATAATGATCAAGCGACTCATGTTCGGAGGTTCGATGCGCCGGTTCCTCCCCGCGATCCTGGCGATCCTCTTCCTGGTGCGAGCGGAGGCGCAGGAGGCCGCGGAGTCGGCGCTCCGGATCACCGCGGCGGAATTCTCGCGGCGTCGGGAGGAGCTGGGGAAGCGTCTCAATGGCGCGGCCGTGATCCTCGACGCGGGGCCGATCCGCGGCATCGACAACGGCGGCCGCCCGGACATGTTCGACTTCAAGTACCTCGCCGGCGCGCACGACGACCAGGGCATCCTGGTCCTCGCCGACGGGAAGACCACGGTCTTCGCGGGTGATCCCGCGAAGTGCGCGCCGCCCGGCGCGGGCGCCGTGCTCCCGGTCGCGGATTTCGCCGCGTGGGCCGAGAAAAACCTGGCCGGCCCGCAGAAGGTCTACACGAAGCTCCGCCAGGCGAACCTGGACGCCCTGGTCGCCGCGGCCCCGAAGGCCGATCTCGTCCGCGGGGGCCTGAACCGCGAGCTCGTGCGTCTCCGGCTCGTCAAGGGCCCGGCCGAGCTGCGCCTGATGAAGAAGGCGGCCGACGCCACCAACCGGGGCCACCTCGCCGCGATGAAGGCGGTGAAACCTGGCCGGAACGAGAAGGAGATCCAGGAGATCATCGAGAAGACGTTCAGGGCCGAGGGCTGCCCCGAGCTGGGCTTCCCCACGATCTGCGGCTCGGGGAGGAACGGGACCGTCCTACACTACAACAAGAACAACCAGGAGATCGCGAAGGACACGCTCCTGGTGATCGACATCGGGGCGTCGATCGAGAACTACGTCACGGACATCACCCGCACGCTGCCCACGTCCGGAAAGTTCTCCGGCGAGCAGCTCAAGCACTACCGCTGCGTGCTCGACGCGCAGAAGGCCGCCGAGGCCCTCCTCAAGCCGGGCCTCACGATGCGGCAGCTCGACCTGGCGGCGCGCAAGGTCTTCGAGGATCGCGACCTCACGAAGTGGTCCTACGGACACTCGCACGACGGCAGCGTGACGCACGGCCTGGGGCACTTCGTGGGCATGTATGTCCACGACTCGGGCGGCTACGACGAGAAGTTCCGGCCCGGCATGGTGATCACCATCGAGCCCGGCTGGTACGACAAGGACGCCGGCTACGGCATCCGGATCGAGGATATCTACCTCGTCACCGACGACGGCTTCGAGCGCCTCTCGGCCGGCGCGCCCCGCGAACCGGAGGAGGTCGAGAAGGCGATGGCGGGGAGGAAGGAGTTCTGATGGTCCCTCCGCGGAGTTCACCACCGCGAACGGCCCGCCCGAGCTCGCCGCTTTCCCGCTCCTGGGCCGCCCCCGCGACCGTCAGGAGCCAGGCGGCTTCGGGATGCAGCAGCAGCCCGGAGGCGATCCCCAGGATGAGGTTGTTCTCCGCCTCGGCGGCGCCGAGCCAGTCCCCGGCGCGCGACAGGAACTCCTCCGGGGTGCGATGTCGGACGACGTCCATGGCCGGGAGCAGTGTAACCGAAATAGGGGGGGCCCGGGAGAGCCCCCGCCTTCGCACGATCCGGCGCCTGTGCTCCGGTGGGAAGGCCCGCCTTTCGGAGTCGTCGGAAGGTCTACTTCACCCGCTTGAGGGTGAGCGCGTGGACGTAAAGGTTCAGGTCGTACTCGTTTTCCTTGTACTTGTCGTTCGTGAACTGGATGCCCACCTTGCGGCCGCCGGCCTTGAGCGGCGCGGCGATCGTGTAGTCCTTCGCGTCCGTCGCCGTGAGCGCGGTCTCCGCGCCGGCCGGCTCGCCGTCGACGAGCAGCTTGAATCTGGCCTTCTCCCCCAGGGCCTCGTCGCAGGAGGCGCTCACCACGACCTGGTACTCGCCGTCCGCCGGGACCGCGACCGTGGCCGAGATCGTCCCGTTGGAGTACCAGAAGAGCTTGTCGTCGTTCCAGCCGAAGTTCGTCGCATTCTCCGTGGGGAACGCGCACTTGGAGAGATCTACCGCGATGGGCTTGGAGTCCACCGGCGTTGCCGCGGGGGCAGGGGCCGGCTTGGCTACCGGGGCCGGAACGGGCGCGGGGGCCGGCGCCTTCACGGCCTCGACCTTCGGCGCGGGCTGGGGCTCCTGCTTGGGGGCGGGGCCCCCGCAGCTTGCGAGCACCGTGCATGCCGCAAGGAAGGGCAGCCAACTGTTCACATGGCGCATCGATTTCCCCTTTTGTTCAGGAAGGCCAAGACTCTACTGCCCGGTCGCCGTTAAATCAAGCCTCGGGCCGCGTCACATCACGAACACCGACTCCGGCGGCTTCACCGCCTCGAGTTCCTCCCGCCGCCGCATCGTCCGGTAGAGCGCGAAGAAGAGGACGAAGCTCGAGAGGGCGGTCGCGAAGGCCGTCACGCTCAGCTCCCGCGAGAGGAAGGTGTCATAGAGCCCGTGGAGGACCATGCTGGCCGGGACCACCCTGGCCACCAGGGGGAGCCACTGCCACCCGTGCCCGAGGTCCTGGATCTCGTCGCGGCAACGGTGGATGAGGATCGCCACGGTGGCGCTCCACACCGCGTGCAGCCCCACGCAGGAGATGAATCGCACGAGATAGACCAGGCCCCCGGAGATGCCGTTGTAGAAGACGGACGAATAGAAAATCCCCTCGCTCACCCCGAAGCCGATCCCCGTAGCCAGGCCCCACACCGAGGCGCCCCGCACGTCGAGCGTCCCCCGCCGCCGGAAATGCCACAGGATCGGGAGCGCCTTCACCACCTCCTCGCTCAGTCCCACGCCGCACGTATAGCCCAGCAGGTTCATCCAGAACCCCGTCCTCTGGGCGGCCGCCGCCGAATTGAAGAACCCCATGAAGCTCAGCTGGACCGCGAGGAGCAGGAGTATCCCCACCGTGCCGGTGAAGAGCCCCGTGGCCCAGAGTTGCCGCGACGTGGAGTTCCCCATCGGGAACAGGACGAGGATCAGGAGCCAGAAGAGGTTCGAGGAAATGGCGGCATACATCCAGTGAAACCCCGTGGTGCGGGGATGGCTCGCGCCCTTCAGGCGCTGCGCGGGGAGCAGCCGGAGGAAGTCATCCAGGTTCCGGGCCTTGAGTTCCGGGTTCTCCTCCTGCGACTGCTTGATCCTCCCGCGGGGGTCGTCCGCCGGCCCCGCCATGTACAGGAAGAGCGGCGCGAGCGAGAGGACCAGGACCCACGGGGTGTGGCGCTGCCACCCCGGGTCCCGGGGAAGCTCCGAAGGAGGAGGCGGCGGCTGGGAGGGCGCGGGCGGTGCCGCAGCAGGGACCGGCCCGGCCCGGGGAGGCGGCTTGGCTGCCGCCTCGAGCCGCTCGCGCCTCCTGGGCGGCGCGGCGGCGGCCGCCCTCGTCTCGAGTCCGCAAGCGGGGCAGGTCACGAACTTCCCCACGAAGCGCGAGGAGACCGAGAACCGCGCGCC